>JBKPSV010000292.1:0-7702 GCA_046735215.1 Pseudomonadota bacterium
GCGAGCGCAATGCAGGAGACGCCCATCAGCGCGACCTTCTCGTCAATCGTGGCCGAAGAGCGACGCACAATGATCGCGACGAGCACGAGATAGAACGCATCGAGAGCGGCGTATTGCAATCCGAGAAGCAGCAGCCGCATAGTCGGTGGAGTTTCATCGACCGCATAGGTCAGATTGCCGGGCCGTTGATACGGTACTGGCGTCCCGTCGGGCATGTGGCAGTCTACGCATCGGCCCGTGCAATCGGCAATCATCGAGGGAGGAGGATCGAGTGGCCAGCGGAACTCGCGTCGCCCTGATCACCGGCTGTGGCAAGCCGGTCGGCATCGGTAACTCCACCGCGCATGCGCTGTCCGCCGCCGGCGTGACAGTCGTGGTATCCGACGTCTCGACGACCGGCGTCGCCAACGAACACAATGTGCAGGGGGACATGGATCCCAATTGGCGCGGGGTAGACAGTCTTGTCGCCGCGCTTGCCGACGCTGGGGGCAGTGCATCGGCGACGCTGGGCGATGTCAGCGTTGAGGCCGATGCCGCGCGCATGGTCGACGAAGTGCTGCGGCGTCACGGCAGACTGGATATTCTGGTCAACAACGCCGGTGCGCCGCAAGGCGCCGATCGCAACGAGATCGAGGATGTGCCGCTTGCCGCCTGGGATCTGACGATGGGGGTGAATGCGCGCGGCTGCTTCCTGATGTCGCGCGCTGCGGTGCCGGTGATGCGCAAAGCCGGCTGGGGCCGGATTATCAGCGTGTCATCGCGTGCGGCATTCCGACCGGGCCCGAAGCGCGTGGCTTATGCGGCGTCCAAGGCGGCCATCGTGGGCTTCACCAAATCGCTCGCATTCGACCTGGCGTCATCCGGCATCACGGTCAATGCGGTGCTGCCGGGACCGATCCGCACCTCGCGTGCGATCAGCACCAATCGACGCGAGTACGGCGACAACCTTGAAGTAGGTTTTCGCGAGCGCGCGAAGGCCATTCCCGTGGGACGATTTGGCACGCCGGAGGAAGTCGCATCGATGATCGCGTATCTTGCGTCCGAGCAGGCGGCATTCGTCACCGGCCAGGCGATCGGCATCGACGGTGGTTGGTGAGCTTGGGAAGTCATCGCGTAGTCGCTGAGGCAAAGCATGTCCGAAGCTCCAATCGCTGACACGTCACTGGGGTCGCTGCGCGGCACTTGGAGCGATGGAGTCGCGGTATTCCGCAACGTGCCCTACGCAGCGCCACCAGTCGGTGACCGCCGCTTCGCGCCACCCGAGCCACCCACCGTATGGGCGGAACTGCGTGATGCCAGCCGGCATGGCCCCATCGCGCCACAGCCACCGTCGCGTCTACGGATCGCAATGGGCGACTTCGACCGTCCGCGGGACGAGGACTGCCTCACACTGACCATATGCACCCCGGCACCCGACGGAAAGTCGCGACCGGTGCTGGTCTGGCTGCATGGCGGGGCATGGATCTCGGGAGCCGGCTCACTCGACTGGTATGACGGCACGCAGCTCGCCCGCGAGGGCGACATCGTGTTCGTCGGCGTGAACTATCGCCTTGGCGCGCTCGGCTGGCTGCATCGTCCGGGTATCGTCGATGAGGAAGCCGGCACGCTCGACATGATCGCGGCGCTGTCCTGGGTTCATGACCACATCGCGGTCTTCGGCGGCAATCCTGGCTGCGTTACGGCCATGGGCCAATCGGCGGGTGCCACCTCGATCGGTCGGCTCGCCATGTTGCCCGAGGCACGATCCCTGTTCCACCGCGCCATCATGCAAAGCGGCGGCTTTGGTCGCGGTGCCTACACTGCTGCCATGGCAACGCAGCGCGCCGATCAGTATATGCAGCTGCTGGATATCGATCCACAGTCAAGCAGCGCACTGCGGCGGCTGCGCGCCGTGGAAGTGCCGCGGCTCATTGCTGCTCAGGGCGAATTGGCGCGCGCCAACGCTCGCCTCGCGCAGACCATGCCGATGTTCATGCCTGTGCTGCCCTCGGCGATGACCCAACCCGAGATGCTCGGCGCGATCGCGGAGGGCCTGGCGGGCAAACCGTTGCTGATCGGAGCGACGGCCGATGAAGTCCACGCATTCTATGTCGCCGATCCTTCGATGCAGCATCCGCCTGATGATGCCCTGGTGGCGCGGTTCGGGGACGCTGCACAACTCGCTCGCTATCGGGCGCGACGACCGGGTGCCAGCGCAATGGACCTGTTGGCCGATCTTGGCACCGATGAGACATTTCTGTTGCCGGCCATGCGCCTTGCCGAGGCGGTTGCGCGACGTGGCGGCCGCGCCTTTGCCTACCTGTTCGACTGGGCTTCCCCTGCCTCGCGGTTTCGATCCTGCCACTGCATCGAGCTGCCCTTCGTATTCGGCACGTTCCTTGCGTGGAGCAATGCGGAGATGTTGGCCGGGGGTGACATGATGCAAATGCAAGCACTTTCGAGGTCCATGCGCCTTGCCTGGATCGCATTCGTGCGCAGCGGTGATCCGGGGCACGAGGCGATGCCGCCATGGCCGCAGCATGACGTGGAGCAGCGCCCAACAATGCGCCTTGGCAGCCGAGTGGGCATCGTTGGTGATCCGGCCGGCCTTGCGGAGAGGAGCAAGCCATGACGATGAACTGGTTCAACGCGCCAGATAGTATCGTTCAGCGAGTTGTTGCGCGCACCGGCGTGGAGCATCCGCACGCCGACCTTGCACCGAAACGCACCGCACTGGTGGTGGTCGATCTGCAGAATGCGTTCATGGATGAAGAGGTGGGTCACGCGGTTTGTCCGATGGCGCGCGAGATCGTGCCGAATGTGAACCGCCTTGCCTCTGTCGTCCGCGGCGTCGGTGGCGGCGTGTTCTGGATCAAGAACACCTTCGACGACCGCAGTAGTTTCGATTGGAGCAACGCGCAGGAGATGCTCACGCCTGCTGCCCGGAATCGTCGGATCGAAGCGATGAGCGAGGGCAGCAAAGGCCAGGAGCTTTGGCCGGAGCTGGATGTTCGCCCCGAGGACGAGATCGTCCGCAAGTACCGGTTCAGCGCGTTCCTGCCAGGCACGTGTGAGCTGCCCTATCGTCTGCGCGCCCGCGGGTTTGATACCGTGCTGATCACCGGAACCGTTACCAACGTCTGCTGCGAATCATCGGCGCGCGACGCAATGATGACCAACTTCAAGACGATCATGGTCAGCGACGCAAACGCGGCGATGACCATGGATGAACATAACGCCTCGCTTGCCGCGTTCTATGCGATCTTCGGCGACGTGATGGACACAGACTTCGTCATCCAGAGGCTGACGCGAAACGACCCGACGAATGCGACGCGCTGAGTGATGGGTTATTTCACGATAAACCCGAGTTCCATCGGTAACCGGCTATGAGCGCTATGAGATAGATCACAGCCATCCAAGTGCGCCGGAGCTAGCTGTGGCGGCGGGGACATCAGATGTGCGGTTCCCATCATCAAAGCAGGAGTTCGAGATGCCGGCAGAGCAGAATACGTTCAAGGCGGAGCTCATCAAGCACCATTACAACAGGCTCGAGCTACGCGTTACGGGAGATGTCACCGAGCCGACGACTGGATGGAAGGTAAGCCTCGAGCGCGCCTCCCCTCAGGGCATCAACCCCAAGATCCTTCTTCTCAATCTCGTCGAGGTCAAACCGACCGGCGCCGCTGGCGATGTCGTGACGACGCACCACGTGAGATACGAGGAGAATCCGGCGCAGGTCGAATACACGCAAGTGACGATCGAGGGCGCGTTTACGATCGACGTGCACCACGTAGCACACGCCTGACACCCGCCAGACAGCTACGGCAGATGACACGAGTCTGCCGTAGCAGACTTTGTGTGGCACGCCGAGCCGCCGAGCAATCGGTGCTGCGTCTATGCAATCTTCTGCGACGCTGGACCATCATCGCGTGGGCCAAACGGCCCGCCACGCATCGCTGCCGCACGATCGCTCATATCGAGCAACGGAATAGTAGTTCCGGTCGCTCCGGTGAAATCGGCCCCTTCTATGGTTGACCGCCGGAGATCGACCGCTGTCATCGCTGCACCGCAGAACGATGCTCGGGCAAAGCTCGCCCGCGTCACATTTGCGGACGTGAGATCCGCATCCACAAATAGTGCTTCGGAAAAATCTGCGCTCGCCAGATCGGCCTGATCCAGTCGCGCTCCGCTGCAATCGGTTCGGCAACTGTGCCCACCGCCGATCAGCAATGGCGCAGCGTGTGCCCCGACAAGAACGGCTCGGCTCAGGGTCGCCCGCTCCAGCTTCGCGCCGCGCAGATCGACCTTGGACAGGTTGGCCTCGCGCGCGTCCACGAGCGACAGGTCGGCCATGGCGAGCAGTGCGCCCGCCAGATTGGCTCGACGGAGGACAGCACCGCGCAAGATCGCGGCGCCAAGGTCTACGCCGCGCAGATCGAGGCCGCTCAGATCGGCACCCGACAGATCGGCGCGTTTCCCCTTCTGACCGCCACTCTGGGTCCAGATGTTGTGGGCGTATATGAGCTGTTTGGCCGTCAGATGATCACAGCCGTGTGCAGCGCTAGCGTTCCTGAGCATGACGGCGGCAGCATCGAGCAGCGCACCCACGAGGTTCGCGCCATCGAAGTTGGTGCTTGCCAAGGTCGCACCAATCAGAATTACTCCCTCCAGGCTGGCGCCTGAAAGGTTGGCACCTGTAAGATCGGCTCCGCGCATGTTGCAGCCGCGCAGGTCGGCCTTGGTGAGATCGGCGCGCGACAGAGTCGCGCGATTGAGGTCTGAACCGCGTAAATCTGCCTGGCTGAGAAACGAGTTCGACAACTTCGCCCTCTCCAGTCTCGCCTTTGTCACCACCGCCCGATACATCGTGCTGGCCGAGGCGAGGTGCACTTGCCGGATGTCTCCGGCGTAGGCGGTCATCAGCAGACCTTCGCGCAGGTCAACTCGGGTCAGGTCAGCCCCAACCAGTCGCGCGTCACTCATCGCAATGCCGCGCATATCGGCATCTGCCAGAACCGCCTCGCTGAGATCGACCCGCGTCAGATCCGCCCCGAACAGGTTCGCGGCCCTCAAATCGGCTCCGACCATACGGCAGCCAAGCAGGCGGGCTCCGCTCAGGTCCACCTCGGCCAGGCATGCGCCGGATAGGTCAAATCCGCTCAGGTCACGAAACTTGAGATTGCCTCGCCTGCCGCCAGGACGCCGCGCCAGATATGCCTGGTGGGCCTCCAGGAGCGCATGCAACTCATGGGGACTGACTGGGCTGATCGAGGCTGACCAATGGTCAAACAAGGCGTGTCACCGGTTAGCTTTGGCCAACGCACCGACAGCCTGGGCGCGCAAGGTGAATTATCTCTTAGCGATCGCTCCCAACCGTATACGCATTGTTCACTTCGGCCAGCCCATTGTTTCCGATCGTCAAGGATGAGGCTGCTCTGAGGACGAAAGATGGATCACAATACTATCGGCCCAGAACAGCTTGACCTCGTCGAGAAATGGCGCCGCCGGCATGCTTTGCCGGATGTTGTCGCACTCTGGGCCGCGTCTCAAGGATCCGAAGCAAGAGCTATGGCCTTCAATGCCATCGCGCAGGACCCGCGTGTGCTGCAACGAGCGGCGTGGGGTCCGGCGATCAAGATGGCGGTCCAGGCCGAGGACTACATACTGTCGCTCGAGAGTACAGCGATGGTTAAGACTGCGACCTGGGCAGCCGTGGCTCGGTTCGTTCAGCACACGATCGACGGTTGGCGCCAATCGCAGAAGACACACGCCCAGCATCGCGACGGGATCGGACCGTTCGTCCGACCCATCGAGAGGCAGCCCCCCGTCGGCGATCCATGGCACAACGCACTGCGGGACTTCCCACAGGTCAGTGATGCCACTGGTCAACTGGCGACCAGCATTCTCCGAGAATTTGGCCCTGAAGTACTCAAGTGTGCGACGAAACCTTGGGATCAGGTGATCGCACTTGCCGTGCTGCGCCACGCCGCCCAGAAGCTCTGCCGTCAGGGCAGCGAGGCGGATGACCACGATGCGCTGCACGACGTCCTGACGGTAGAATCGTACGCGACCGAGACGGGACTATCCCCAATGTTGGTTGCTTATTCCGGCCCAGGCAAACCAATCGCGCAAGCACTCGGCCTCTTGCAAGATGCGCGCACGCTGATGCACGCGATCAACTCAAGTGCTACGGGCAAGAGTGAGCAAAGCGCAATCTGGCAGCGAGCCGTCGATTTTCATGCCTATGCTATTGTTGCTCTCGACCACCGTATCCTTATGGACCTTCCGTTGGAATGCGCCTACGACATCGCAACCGCGGCAATCCGCCACGCGGATGCCCTGGTGCGGACACCTGATCTTATAGAGATGCCTGTCCTGCCGCCCGTCAGCGCAAGTGATCCCAGCGTCGTGCGGTTATACGCGAAAGCGTGCCTCCCTCCCACGGACGTCACCCAGCCACGCGATTAGCGGGGGGCAGAGCAGGGTGCCTACTCCTGAACCCGATGCACGATGCGCGACGGCGAGGCGTGGATGCCGAGCAGTCGCAACTGCCGGTCTCCTGCATTGCGGAACACATGTGGCACGCAGGCTGGGAGTGCGATCATGTCTCCCTCACCCAGGCGTGTCGGTCGCTCCTCCTGACCCTCCAGCCAGGCCTCCATTTCGCCCTCAATGATGAAGAGACACTCGACGTAGGGATGCCAGTGCAGCGGCGTCTGATAGCCCGGCTTGCAGGTCTGCACGCCCGTGAAGACCGGCAGTCCATCGTCGCCGGTGAGCCTGTTGTAGTCAGCCAGCGGCCCGAACGAGATCGTCTCGGATTCGGACAGGCGGGCAATCTTCGCTTCTGCCTGCGGTCGCACTGAATTGCTCCCACTCGCGGTGCCAGACCCTAACAGTTACCCGGCAGTGTCAGAGCCTAGCAACTTACGACCCGCGTGGCCAAGGGCGGGCGCCGTTGCTACGCTGCGCCAGCATACAACAGGAGGAAACGATGTCGGTCTTCGTCATTGGCGGCACGGGCTTCATCGGCACGCGCGTCATCCGGTTGCTCGCGGCGCGGGGCGAGGAGATCGTCTGCATGGACATCAACCCGGGCGCGGCATCATTCGACGATCTGGGCAAGCAGGTCCGCCTGATGCGCGGCGATGTGACGCAGTTCGACGAAGTCATGGCGGCGACCGTCAGTGCCAAGCCAGACCGCATCATCAATCTCTCGTATTTCCTCGGCAGCGAACACGCGCCGCACGTCGCGATGAAGCTGAACATTCTCGGCATGGACAACTGCTTCGAGGCAGCCCGCCTAGCTGGCGTGAACCGCGTCGTGTTCGCCAGTTCGCTCGCGGTTAACGGCATGCAGAAGCATTACGGCGACCGCATGATCACCGAGGACGACTATCGCCACGGCGAAGTGCAATATGCCATGCACAAGATCTTCAACGAGTGGCAGGCGCAGGACTACAACGAGAAATACGGCATGACGATCACCGCCGTCCGCCCGGCAAACGTGACAGGGCCGGACAAGGTGCGTGGCTCGGTGGACCACGTGAACATCATCACCCAGCCGGCACAGGGCAAGCCAATCTCCTTCCCCTATAAGGACGCGATGCGCTGCCCGATCCACGTCGACGATATCGCCGAGGTGTTCACCCGCGTGCTGCTCACCGACAAACCCAAGCAAAGCGTATACAACTCCGGCGGCATCGCCATCAGTCTGGGTGAG
>JBKPSV010000293.1:0-21976 GCA_046735215.1 Pseudomonadota bacterium
CGCGCTGAATCGCAACCTTCAGGACACGCCGTTCGACAGCTACATCCAGACCGACGCGGCAATCAACTACGGCAATTCGGGCGGTCCTTTGATCGATCGCAATGGCGACGCCGTGGGCATGGATACTTCGTTGTACAATCCCGAAGCTTCCGGCGGCTCGATCGGCATCGGATTCGCCATTCCATCCAACATCGCGTCATTCGTCGTGCAGTTCCTGCTCGATCCCAATCATCCGACGCCAGGATGGATCGGCGTCACGGTGCAGGACAACAGTGACAAGTTGGCGGAAGCCTTCGGCATGCGGCGGGCGACGGGTGCCGTTGTGTCGGCGGTCGATCGAGACGGACCTGCCACACAGGCTGGTCTCCGGCCGGCCGATGTCCTGGAGACGATCGATGGCGTGCAGCAAGCGGACTCGCGCGCGTTCATGCGGTCGATTGTCAAGATGCAGGTGGGAACCAAGGTGCATCTTAGGGGCTGGCGTGAAGGCAAACCGCTGGATGCCACGGTCAGCATCGAAGCCTGGCCAAATTACAAGCCGGCTCAGGGTGGCATGGAGGCGCAGGCTGCCAAGATGATGATTGAGCAGGCGCCCGATCCTGGGTTCCGGCTGGCGTCGATCACCGAGGAAGCCCGCAAACAGTACGGGCTCGATCAGGGATTAGCGGGTGCCCTGGTGTCAGCCGTCGAGCCTGATTGCGAGGCACGCGACCTTGGGTTTGTGCCCGGTGATGTCATCATTAACGTGCAAGGGCAAACTGTCGCCAATCCAGATGACGTGCGGCACGCCATCCAGACGGCGCATGAGCAGCGCCGCGGTTATCTCGCCATGTTGGTGCAGTCGAAGAAAGCTGTGCGTTGGGTTTCGTTGTCGATCACGAGTGTCGGGTCTTGAGAGGACCGACATCGGCCTGACCATAGGTCCGATAGCGTTCGCGCGCTGCCTGCATCTCTTCCGGTGTCAGCAGGCGCACCGTGCCGGCAGAGCGGGCCAGCAGATATTGTCGGCACAGCGTTTCCAGCACGAGAGCATCCGTCAGCGCCTGATGTGCAGTCGCAGCATGCACGATCATGCCGTGGTTCGCGAGCAGGCAGGCCGTGCGTCCTTGCAGGGCCTCGACGGCGCATTGGGCGAGTTCCGGGGTGCCGAATGTCACATAGGGTGCGCAGCGCACGTCGTCACCGCCAAAATTGGCAATCACATAGTGGAACGGAGGCAACGCCTCGTTCAGGCAGGCCAGTGCGGTGCAGGCATCGGCGTGCGTGTGCACGATGCAATGCGCCGCAGGATAGGCGAGATAGATCGCTGCGTGCATCGCCCATTCACTGGACGGCGCGATATTGCCCTGCACGCTGCCCTGCAGCGTCATCGGAACCAGCGACTCCGGCTGTAGTGTTTCCGCCGCATAGCCGGACGGCGTGATGATCATGCCATCCACCGTGCGGTGGCTGACATTGCCGGAACTGCCAGCAATCAGGCCGCGGTGGCCTATCTCGCGATAGACCATCACCACCTGCTGGCGCAGCGCTTCGCTCACATCAGGAACACGCCTTTACCGTCGGATTGCTTGTCGAACAGTTTGTAAGCCTCGTCTGCCTGCTCGAGCTTCCACTTGTGGGTGAACAGCGCATCGACATCGATCTTGCGCTCAACGCAGAACGTCGCGCATTCGGCCTGGATGATGTTGGAAAAGGTCCAGGACCCGATCAGCGTCAGCTGCCGGCGCAGCAGCATCGGGCTGACTTCGATGTGCACATCGCCGCCTTCGCCGACGAAACACATCGTGCCCCATACCTTGGTGCTGCGGATCGCGTTGGCGCGCGCGTCCGGATTGCTGGAGGTGTCCAGCGTGCAGTCGGCGAAGCGGCCGTGCGTCAGCTCTTTGATTGCCGCCACCGGGTCGTTCGAGCCAGGGTCGACCACTTCGTCCGCGCCGAACTCCTTGGCGCGTTCCAGGCGCTGCGGGTTGACGTCGAGCGCGATCACGCGTGCGCCCATCGCCTTGGCGAACTGCGTGCCGGCCAGTCCCACCGGTCCTTGGCCGAATATGGCAAGGGTGTCGTTGCCGGAGAGCCGCATCCGTCGCAATGCGCTGTAGGCGGTGCCGGAACCGCATGAGACTGCCGCGCCGGCAGCGAAGCTCAGCTGATCGGGCAGTGGCACCATCGTGTTCGCCGGCACACAAAGATAATGCGCGTGTCCGCCATGTGAGTTGCTGCCATACACTTTCACCGGCACTTCCTGGCACAGCTGTTGCCAGCCGGAGCGGCAGTGGTTGCACTGCGTGCATCCCTGGTAGTGGTGCACCATGACGCGCTGGCCGACCTTGGCCTCTGCTTCGGATACAGCCGAGCCAACCGCGGCCACGACACCGCAGGGTTCGTGACCAGCGATTACCGGGTTCGGATTCTGCGGGAAGCCAGTCGCCTGGCGGGTCTGGCCCTTCGGCCGGCGATACTGGTGCAGGTCACTGCCGCACATGCCCGAGGCCTTCATCTCGACGACGACTTCATGGGGGCCGGGCGTGGGGTCAGGAAAGTCCATCAGCTCCAGTTCGCGACCGCCCGTGAACACCACACCACGCATGGTTCCCTCCATCCATCGACTTGGCCGGAGGTTAGAGCGGGCGCGCCAGAGTGGCGAATCTGCCAGAAGACGTTTGCTCGGCAAGCTGCCGCATCAATGCTCGTTGTTGATGTCGGCACCGAGCACCAGTCCCGGCGGCAGCGCCTCGCCGTACAGCGCGGTGCGATCCACCCGACCGATCGGTGCAAACTCCTTGATCATCGCGGTGCGAAGTGGAGCGACGCCCGCGTTCTCCAGCTTGCGGGCGATCTGGTTGCGCAGCGACTTCGGCACATCCAGGTTCCGGTCGTCCACGACGCGCGCCGCCCTAAGGAATAGATTGTGCGTCTCCAACAACTCAGCCTCGGCCCAGTCGAAATCGCGAAATACCGAGTAGGCGTGCGCTACGAGTTCAGGGACAACCACCGTTTCCGGCCCAGCATAAAGTGGAGCGCGATTCAACAGCAGACCGAGCGCGGCAAGATACGGTGCACAATGCTGCTTTGCCTCGACGCGGTGCATCACCTGCTCGATGAATGTCTGGATCAGGTCGGCTTTCGTCTCTCGTGGCAGACGCTCGAGCGAACCCGCCAGACGCACTAGCTCCGGTGAAGCTCTTCCTGCGCGGATGCTGCTGCGCTCGCCGGACAGCAGCATCTCCTGCCGCTCCGCAGTGAGGCCCCCGGAAACGCGACGCCACAGGATATGTTCCTGCACCTTGCTGCGCTTGCCTGGAAAGCGCAGTCCGGCATCCCGCAGCCGCCACAGCTCGTCCATCCGAAGTCCGTCGTGGGCAAAGCCGAAGCCGGGCCGCAGCAGGAATCCGGCCAGAGTAAGCCATGCCTCCTCGTGCTCCACTGAAAGCTTTCGACCGACCGTCCGTTCGTTCAGGATCGGCCAGAAGTTGCGAAGGACCGCAGCGTTCCACTCATGCCGAGGAAGACCGACAATGCGTTCGAGGTTTTTCAGAATTGTATTGGCTGTCAGCTTGAAGGATTTCGTCGCAGGGCGGGCAAATGTGATCGCAATATGATCCCGCGCGGCCTGCAGAGAATCGGGCGCGGCGTTCGCCTCGACAGGCGCTGAAGCCGGGACGCCAGTTGCAGCTGCACCGCCATGCTCCAGGGGACGCAGGTTGAATTCGAGAGGCCAGGACTGCGGCGACAGAGGATCGGTGCTGACACAGGAGACCTGCAACAATCCCAACGCATTCATTTTGGCGGCCAGACGCACCGGTATGGTACGATCGTTCCCGGTTTCCGGTGCGTGCGCTGTTCGGATGATCGTCTGCAGCGGTGGCAAGGCATGGAACGCTTCGGCATCCCACGGCAGAACGTCACCCGCCCTGCAGCGTCCATGACGTGTCGAGGAGCAAGCCTGGAAGCTCACAAGCTGATCGGTGCGCACCTCAAGCCCCGGCAGGTTGATTTCGAACATCTGCTCGGCCGACGCATTGCGGGGCAGGACACAAACCACAGAAGGCGCCAGTTCGGTCGTTGCCGAGGCCGTCTGCACCTCCAGGAATGCGGCCCGAGCAGCGCCTGCGGCGATGCGTCCCGAATAGCCGCGCAGCAGCTTGCCGAAACGCGCGGCACCAAGCGCGACGGCAAGATCAGGTACAGTGTTCTCCAGTTCTATCGGGCGGGCGCCGCCCTGCCATGCGGCAATCTGTTCCAGCAGCCGTTGGCGCAATCCAGTGGCTTGCAGTGAACCCCCGTTGAACAACACGGCATCTGCGCGTGGACGGTCGCGCAGGAAGTCAGCCAGATGATGCGTCACCGCGCTGTCGGCTGCGTAGGGAAGTCCCCAGTCACGCAATCCTGCCTGCGTTCGATAGGGACGAGCACTCGTGTCGCATGCCGGAAAGAAGCCATCGAGTACCAGGCGCTCGACTTCGCCCCGCGACAAAGTGGCGGTATGTGCTCCGCCAACAAGGTTTGATCCGCGGCCCGGCAGCGCCAATGTGAACACATGGTCGGGAGAAGCGGCGCTTGAGAGGGCCTGCTCCTTAAGATCGCGACACGACGCGACCAGATGGTCCCATTGCGGGCCGGTGATGCGCCCCCGCTCGCCGGCGAGCCGCGGTTCAAGCAGGACCGCAAGCGCCAGATCGATGTTGTCTCCGCCCAGCAGGATATGTTCGCTGACAGCGACCCGGGTAATCTCGGGAATTCCGCCCATGCCGCCGGCACGAAGCTCGAACAAGCTGAAATCCGAAGTGCCGCCGCCGATATCCACTACCAGGACGTGCCGCGGCCGGGCATCGTCCAAACCCTCCCACAGCGAACCGGACAGGCTATGCTGCTCGAGCCAGCAATAGAACGCTGCTTGTGGCTCCTCGAGCAGCCGCACGGCGCTAGGGAAGCCGGCCTCCTCCGCAGCGGTCAGTGTAAGTCGTTGTGCGGCGGCGTCGAACGAGGCAGGAACCGTGACGGTGACTTCCTGATCGTCGAATTCTTCGCCATCGCCCGCGAAGCGGCTGTTCCAGGCGCCGCGCAAGTAGTTCAGAATGAAGCCAGCAGCCTGAACAGGGGAGATTTTGCTTGACTGCGGCAGATCCTCCGATCCCCAGGGAAGGATCGGTGCCAGGCGATCGGCCGCATGGTGGCATAGCCACGACTTAGCCGAGCGAACGACGCGGCCTGGCGTCTCGCCTGCTCGGCGGCGTGCGAGACGGCCGACGATCCACCCCTGCGTCTCAGGAACCTTGCCGCGCAGCTGCGTGGCAAGTGCATCCTCTGGAAAACACAGGAATGACGGCAATGTCGTCGCTTCGACAAGCGCATCCGCGGCTTCCCATTGCGCTACCGTGAGAACCCTGGCTTGCGCATCGTCCGCCAGCGGAACATAGGCAAGTGCAGAGGTTGTTGTGCCGAGATCGATGCCGATGGAATAGCGCGCTGTCATTGAAAAGGTGGCGCGCTGCTCAAGACGAACCGGCGCTATTCGGTGCGCACTTGAAATTCAACTTTCCACCTCCGGTCGGAGTTGGTGTGCTTCATCCACAGCTCGAGTGTGCCGAGTTCTGTGACGACGGATTCGATCTGCACAGGCACGACCGCTCCGGCCGGAGCGTCGGCGAGCGCCGGAAGCTCGATCTCCAGCAAACTCGTCTCTTCCAGTTCGCGTTCGGCGTCGGGCAATACCTGGCCAGGCGTATCGCCGCTGCGCACCGCGGACGAGAAGAATCGGAAGTCAGCGGCCTGGCCGGTAACAAGGCCAAAGGTGCGGCCTTCGATCAGCAGGTCGGTTCCTTCCTGCATGCCTTGTGGCACGACGCAGAGCGCCTTGACCGGTGGGCGGAAGCCAGGAATGGCGGGCATCGAAGCCTCCAGCCCGATGTAGTACGAGCGTGAGGTGCCGGCCTTGATGCGGATGCCTTTCCCCGTGGCGCGATGCTGGCCGTAGATCGCCGCGCCCTGGGCGACCGCGAGATCCGGCTCGAATCCTTCAAGCTCGCGTACTTTCCGTCCGCCGTTCCAGGCTGCCAGCAGATCCAGAACGCGGCCGCGTATCGGCGCTGCCTTGAACACGCCGCCATTGAACAAAACAGCGGTCGGCATCAGCGCCTGACCGCTAGCATGCGATCCGACTGATGCGGCAAACTTGTCGCTCGCCTGCACGTTCTGCAGGCTGCGTGTGAGGAAGCGCGCCAGATGCTTGCTGATCACCGGATCAGACGCGTAGGGCAGGCCGAACTCCTGCAGCCCGGTTCGACGCGCCTCGCGCGGCAGATCATCGAGCGCCGTCTGGGCGAAGAACCCATCCAGGACAACTTGCGAGAGCGTGTCACGAGCCAGCGCAGTCGCAACTGTCCTGGCAAACAGGCTGGAGCCGCGCGACGGCACCGCGATCGGTGCTTCCGTCAGGCTCGCGTCCTCGAACAAGGTGATCTTCGCCCGAGACGCGGCATGTGTCAGTGCCAGGAACTGCCAGGCATCCAACGACTTGCCCTCGGCTTCCAATTTGGCCTGCAGCGTGTAGGCGAGGGCAAGGTCCATGTTGTCGCCGCCTAGCAGGATATGCTCGCCGACGCTGATGCGCTCCAATTCCAAATTGCCAGCGACATCGGTCACGGCGATCAGACTGAAATCGGCGGTGCCGCCGCCGACGTCGCACACCAGGATGATGTCGCCCGGCGCTACCGCATCCCGCCACTGCCGCCCAGCGCGTGCGCTCCAGGCATAGAAGGCAGCCTGCGGTTCCTCCAGCAAAGTGACATTCCCAAGCCCGGCGGCCTCGGCGGCTTCGGCAGTCAGGTTGCGCGCAACTTCGTCGAAGGAAGCGGGAACCGTAACAACGATCTGGCCGTCGCGAAGGTCCCACTGCCGGCCTTGCAGTTGCGCGGCATGCAGGAATGCGTTCTTGAGATGCCGCAGGTAACGGCACGAGACCTCGAACGGCGAAAACTTTTTCTCCGCACTTTCAGAGCGCCAGGGAAGCGTGCGCTGCTTCGGATCGATATGCGGATTGGACAGCCAGGATTTTGCAGAGGTCACCAGGCGATCCGGCACGAGTGCGCCATGCTCGCGCGCGAACTGGCCGATGACGCCCGGGGCCGCATCGTCTTCCCAAGGCGTCGAGAACGATCCGGCCGGGTATTCATCTGGATGTGGCAGGTAGAGAGCAGAGGCCAGCGTGGGCCGTTCGGCCAGCTGGTTGGCGCCCGCAATTTGCGCGACCGACAAGACCTCGGTCCGATCGGTTCCGAGATCGGTTGCCGCCATGGCGCAATTGCTGGTGCCAAGGTCGATCCCGAGACTGAAGCGAGCCTGCATAGGGTGTTTGCCGTCCTACTGATCCAAGTCCAAGCAATTGTGCCGCGCGAGCCGACGGTTGCGCACAGCCCTCACTTTACTTCCACCTCCGCGGGAGCAATCGCGGGCAATGGGTCGGAGGCGCCGCGCAGCAACTGCGGCAGCTTGACCATATCCGTCTTCCAGCCGCGGTGGACAAGCACGCCCGAGAACGGCGGAGATCCGGCGATCCTGCCGACCAGCCGATACTCGTCGGCCAAGTATCCGGATGGAACCTGCACCGTCGATCCTTCTTGCTCGGTGCGCACCGGATTGACTTTGAAATGCTCCTGCAACACGGCCTTGCACCCGGCATGCACGACCCGTGCGGCTGCTCCGACCTGCGCGTCGCTATATGGGTTGATATCGTCCATTAGGAAATCGACCAGCCGTCCCTTTTCCTGGAGCAACGCCAAGAAGCGGACGATTTCGGCGTCGGCGCGGTTGCCCTCTATCTGCGGCGGCGTGGGACGCGCCGGCTCCGTCGCTGGCTTTCTGGATGGTGCAGTCTGGCGTGGTTGCAGGAACGCTGCGACGGCCGTCAGAACCGCGAGTGCTAACGTCGCTTCTGAGAGGTAGAGCCGAAACGGCTCCGCGGCCGGCAAAAAGACCGCTCCGCTCACTGCCACCAATAGCAGTACAGCAACAATCAGAAGCACTCTCATCGCGGACTTCCATCCTCTCCGGGCTCAGCATCCTCCAATGCCAGACCGGACAACTATATGGTAGCCGTGGCCTGGAGCACCGCGCGTGGGCCTCAGGCGCCTGCGATACGCTGCGCGAGTTTCACTGCGCCTGCGCGCTTGCCTCGCTGCGCGTTGCCCCGGCCCGGGCGGCGAGGGCCGCGGCCATGAAACCGTCGAGGTCGCCATCCAGCACGGCGTCCGGATTGCCTTTCTCCACCCCGGTCCGCAGATCCTTCACCAACTGATACGGTGCCAGCACGTAGTTGCGGATCTGATGGCCCCATCCGATGTCTGTCTTGGCGCTTTCCTGCGCCGCAGCGGCTGCCTCCCGCTTCTGCAACTCGGCCTCGTACAATCGGGCCTTCAGCATCGCCATGGCGGTGGCACGGTTGCGGTGCTGGCTGCGATCGGTCTGGCACGCCACGATGATTCCACTCGGCATGTGCGTGATGCGTATGGCGCTCTCTGTCTTGTTGACGTGCTGACCGCCCGCGCCGGATGCCCGATAGGTGTCGACCTTCAAATCGCTCTCGTTGATCGCGATGTCGATATTATCGTCAACCACCGGATAGACCCACACGCTGGCGAAGCTGGTGTGCCGGCGCGCGTTGGCGTCAAAGGGGCTGATGCGCACCAGACGGTGCACCCCCGCCTCGGTCTTGAGCCAGCCATAGGCATTCGGGCCACTGACCTGCAGCGTCGCCGACTTGATGCCGGCCTGTTCGCCCTCGCTCTCCTCCAGCAGCTGCACCTTGTAGTCGTGCTGTTCTGCCCAGCGCATATACATGCGCATCAACATCTCGGCCCAGTCCTGCGCCTCGGTTCCGCCTGTGCCGGCATTGATCTCGATATAGGCGTCGTTGGCGTCCGCCTCTCCGGCGAGCAGGCTTTCAATCTCACGGTGCTTCGCCTCGTCCGCCAGGGTGCGCAGCGCCGCAAGTGCTTCATCGGCCATTGGCGCATCGTCGTCGGCTTCAGCCAGCCCGATCAGCTCCAGCGTATCAGCAACCTCACGCTCTAGCCTGCTGACCGCCTCCATCTGGGCGGCAAGCTGGTTGCGCTCGCGCATCACCTTCTGCGCGACAGCGGCATCATTCCAGAGATCCGGGTCTTCGGCGCGCGCGTTCAGTTCGGCCATACGACCTTCGGCGACATCCCAGTCAAAGATGCCTCCTCAGCAGCGCGACCGACTGCTTGATCTGCTGGTTCAGGGCATCTGATTCGGCTGACATCGCTTACGATCCATTGGCAGGCCGCGGCTAATATATGCCGCCAAGGCCGCTGTCGACACCGCCAGGCGTCTTTGACGCCTCTGACGGTGTCAGCGCGTCCATATTTGCCGGACCTGCCGCTACCCCGCCGAGAGGCTGTGAGGCGCCAGGTACCTGATCGGGCTTGAACGCGTCGGTCACCGTGCCGCGCCCGCTATCCCAGGCTGCCATGGTCACCCCAGGGGGTGCCTGGAACTGCAGCACTGGCCGGTTCTTGAGCGCGACCGCCATGAATTCGCGCCAGATCGGACCGGCTACCGCCGCACCGGTCTCGTTATTGCCAAGGCTCGCAGGGTTGTCGAAGCCGACCCAGGCCGTTGTTACGAGGTCTGGAGTGAAGCCAGAGAACCAGGCGTCGGTGAAGTCCTGCGTGGTGCCAGTCTTGCCGGCGATCGGATGGCCAAGGCCGGCGACGACCTGGACCCCAGTGCCGCGCGTCGTGACGCCCTGCATCATCGTCACCAGCTGGAACACCGATTGTGGATCGGCGATTTCCTTGCGCTGATCGGTCAGCGTCGGCGTGATGCCCTGATCGGCGCAGCTGTCGCAGGAGAGCGCAGTCGACCGCCACACCACGTGTCCATCGGGATCCTGGACACTGTCAATCATCGTCGGAACAACCTCGCGCCCGCCGGCAGCGAGCGACGCGTAAGCACCCGCCTCGCGCAGTACCGTCGTCTCGACGGCACCGAGCGCGCCCGGCAACACGCGAGGCATTTTCTCGACTTCGCCGAAGGCGATCGCAGTCTGGGCGATCGACTCCATCCCGATGGTCTGGGCGACGCGCAGAGTGACCAGATTCAGCGACTTCTCCAGCGCGATTCGCAGCGGCGTCGGACCACCGAATTCCATTTCGAAATTGTTCGGCCGCCAGCGTCCGGCCGCAGTGTCCATAACGATCGGCGCGTCGAGGAAGCGTTGGCTGGGCGAGATTCCCTTCTCCAGGGCAGTCAAATAGACGAACGGCTTGAAGCTGGAGCCGGGCTGGCGCTGCGCCTGTGTGGCGCGATTGAACTGGCTTCCCTCGAAGCTCCAACCACCGACCATGGCAAGCACCCGGCCAGTCCTGGGATCGAGTGATACCAGCGCGCCTTGCACCACAGGTATCTGCCGCAGGGCCAGTCGCGGCGCCGGCGGAGGCGTTGGCTTGGCACCCTTCGCCTGCGCGGCTGTGGCCGGTGGCGCGGCATTGGGTTCCACCATGACGACGTCGCCCTGCTGCAGCACGTCAGTGATGCGGCGCGGCGGTGCCCCGGGCTTGTTGTCCCTCACCGGTCGTGCCCAGGCGAGATCCGGCAACGACAGTGCGCCGGTGTGCTCCTGACCTTGGTTGTCTGTCCAACCAAGGTGCGCCTCGCCATCGACTGTCTCGAATACGATAGCGAGCTTCCAGTCTGGCAGCATGCCAGGCGGTCGCATGACCTGCCCGAGCGGTCCGGCCCAGTTCTTTGTCAGGGTGGCTCCGCCATCCAGGTGCGTCACTGGGCCGCGCCAACCGCCCATCTTGCGGTCATATGCCATCAAGCCATTACGCACAGCCTTTTCTGCCGCGACCTGCAACGCTGGATCGAGACTGGTCCGCACCATCAGCCCGCCCTGGGTTGCGACATCGGCACCGAACTGCGCGATGAGCTGGCGGCGCACGTCCTCGGCAAACCAGTCGGCGCCGGGGATTGGTTGCGGCCGGCGGAATTCGGCTGGGACGATCGGTTCGGCTTTCGCTGCTTCAGCCTGAGCCGTCGTGATCGCGTGGTCTTCCGTCATGCGATCCAATACCCAATCGCGCCGACCCTTTGCGGCATCCGGATACTTGAATGGATTGTAGTTGTTGGGAGCCTTGGGCAGTGCTGCTAGAAACGCCGCCTCGGGAAGTGTCAGCTGGTCAAGCGGCTTGTTGAAGTAGGCCTGCGACGCCGCAGCGACACCATACGAACCCATCCCAAGATAGATCTCGTTCAAATATAGCTCGATGATGCGCTGCTTCGGCAGAGACTGCTCGATTCGCATCGCCAAAATCGCCTCGCGTGCCTTGCGGGCGAGCGAAATCTGGTTATCCAGCAGCATATTCTTCGCGACCTGCTGGGTGATGGTCGAGGCACCGATCGGTCGCCGCCCCTGCTTCATGTGAGTCAGATCGAATATTGCGGCGCGAGCGATTGCCAGCGGATCGACGCCCGGATGCGTCCAGAAGTTCTGGTCCTCGGCGGAGACGAAGGCTTGCCGCACCACATCCGGTACCGCCGAATAGGGAACAAAGATGCGCCGTTCAGCGGCAAGCTCTGCCATCAGTCGCCCATCACCGGCGTACACGCGGCTCATCACCGGCGGCTTATAGTTCCTCAATCCTTCGACGTCCGGCAGGTCGGCGCTGAAGCGCTCATATGCGACATAGCCACCAAGTCCACCGACGGCCGCGACCAGAATCCCGATGCCGAACAGACCGCCCACGACGCCGCGCGCAAACCGGCGGAATGCTCCGCGACGCGGCTTCTGCCCTGCTGGCCGCGGCTTTTTCGACTTGCGATTCTCGGGGGTGGGCGGCACCAGCTTCTCGCCGGCTGTGAGGTGCTCGGTCATGGACAGTGATATGCCGTCTTTCAGCGGCGTCGGCCAGCGATCACATCGCTACCCAGCCATCCATTCCGCGCGATCAACTTCCGCTACCCGCGCCATCCCAGCAAAGTAGGCATCCACTGCATGTTTCATTGCCTCGGCAACACGCGCGCGATGCTGTGGTCGGCGCAGTTGTGCTTCGTCAGCCGGGTTCGACATGAAGCCCATTTCTACCAGCACGCTGGGAATATCGGCTGCCTTCAGCACGACGAAGCCAGCATGCCGTGCGGGATTTGGCAGCATCGGCATATCCTGATCCAGACTGCCCACCATGTCGCGAGCGAGTCGGCTGGAGCCGATCCGCGTCTCGCGCCGTACCAGGCTTGCCAAGATGCGGGCAACCTCGGGCGAGGTGTCGAATCCCGCGCCGGCGAAGCGGTCCGCGCTGTTCTCGCGGCGCGCCAGCGCTGCTGTCTGTGCATCCGATGCGGTGTCGGCAAGGGTATAAACGCTGGCCCCCCGCACCGAATGGTCCGACAGCGCATCCGCATGCATCGACACGAACAGCGCCGCTCCATGTGCCTGGGCCTTGGCGACACGCTCGTCGAGCGGAACGAACGCGTCCCGCGTCCTGGTCAGCGCGACGCGATATCGGCCCGCGGCCTCCAGCTGCCGCTTCAGCTCAAAGGCAGCCGAGAGCGCGACCTGCTTCTCGTAAGTGCCAGAAATCCCGATTGCGCCAGGGTCTTTCCCGCCATGGCCGGGGTCCAGCATCACCAATGGAAGCGGCGGGCGCGCACGCTCTCGGGTGCCTGGCGTCGAGGGCCTACGCTTGGACGCGACTGTGGCGCCCAGCGCGCGTCCGATCGAAAAGGGCAACAGAAATGTGCCGACGATGCCGGTCCCCGATGCCAGATGGCCCAGCAGCAAGCGACGCGTGATCGGTGGACAATCGCCCATAGCGATGCGTTCTTAACACGAAGAGTGCAGTTCTGCACGCTCCGCCTTGATTACGGCTCTTTCACGCCGACGATTTGTGATCGCAACCACGACTTGCGGCTGGCGCCGGTTTGCTTCATGGTCATGCTTGCTCCGGTGGCATTTCCGAGGGTAGGCGGGAAGCACCCGCTGCCCGAAGGGTCAGGACCGGTAGAGGCGACGGCCCGCGGTCCGACTGGACAAGAATCCGGCGGAACAAGGTCCGGGGAGGCGCTTCTGCCGCTCTGGTGTTACCGCCCGCGCCGCGCTTGCAGCGCGCCGGGATCGACTGCCGCGATCGAGCTCTCGGCAGTCCTCTTCACCCGGGTTCGGTCCGGGTTGCCAGGGACGGACTAACATCGAACGCATGATCCTCTTCGAGCAGACACTATCCAATTCAGCAGTCATCCCCATGTTTCAGGACGTGATGACATGCCCGCGGAATGCTCGGCCGGAGAATGCTCCGATCCTTGAGCGGACGGGCCAGCCCATTTCGACACGCCTATTTCGCCGCCCGCCGGTACGCATTCGTCAGGGATGCGCACTGCGCCGCCGAGCGGCTGTTCGGAGTTCAGTTCTATATGACGAAGCGTATGTTGATCGACGCATCGCACGCGGAGGAAACCCGCGTGGTGGTGCTGGATGGTAATCGGCTAGAGGATTTCGATGTCGAGACATCGACCAAGCGCCAGCTCAAAGGAAACATCTATCTAGCCAAAGTCGTTCGCGTAGAACCTAGTCTGCAGGCCGCCTTCGTCGAATACGGCGGCAATCGCCACGGGTTTTTGGCGTTCAGCGAAATCCATCCGGACTATTACCAGATCCCGGTTGCGGATCGGCAACGCCTCCTGGAACTGCAGGCAGAGGAGGCGCGGCGCGAGGAGGAAGAGGAGGACAGGGCGGCGGAGGCGGCCGCGAATGCAGCAGTGACAGACGCTGCATTGCCTGTGGCGGCCGATGGCGCTTCGGACGCCGAAGCTGCACTGGTTGGCGCCGATGAGGCCGAGCCCACGGTCAAGGAACCGTCAGATTGGGCGGTGATAGCGCAGCCTGCCGCAATCCCCACTGAAATCCTCGCCGCGACGCCTGAGGAAGAGCCTGCGCCGCTTGAAGAGGAGCCGCCGCCGGCCGACGAGGACGCGCCGCCCGCGGTGTTCGAGGCGTGGAATGTCGCGGTGGAACGGGACGAACTCGGACAGGAGACGGTCCCTCCCGCCGCGCCGGGGTCCGCTGCCGGGGCCTCTCCCGAGGAGGGAGAGGTCTCGGCTGAAGCGCCGTCTGACCCCGACTTCGGACAGGGTCCCGCTTCGGCTGTCGAGGAAGCGGCCGATGAGCAAGTCGGCGGGTTTGAAGTCGCTCCGGAACAGCCGCCGCCAGAGACAGTGGGTGGCGACGGCGACACGACCGAAGAATCGCGCGAACGGCGGGGAGCCTATCGCTTCCTGCGCACTTACAAGATCCAGGAGGTGATCAAGCGCCGGCAGATCCTGCTGGTGCAGGTGGTGAAGGAGGAGCGTGGCACGAAGGGTGCGGCGCTGACCACCTACCTGTCGCTTGCGGGTCGCTTCGGGGTTTTGATGCCGAACTCACCGCGCGGCGGTGGCATCTCGCGCAAGATCACCTCCGCCACCGATCGGCGCCGTCTGCGTGAAGTCATGGCGGAGTTGGACATTCCCTCGGGAATGGGCCTGATCGTGCGGACCGCAGGCGCCAACCGACCTAAGGCAGAGATCAAGCGTGACTGCGAATATCTGCTACGGCTTTGGGACGATATCCGCGACCATACACTGAAGTCGGTGGCACCAGCGCTGATCTACGAAGAGGCCAGTCTGATCAAGCGCGCTATCCGCGATGTTTATTCGAGAGATATCGACGAGATAGTTGTGGACGGCGAGCAGGGCTGGCGGGCGGCGCACGAGTTCATGCGCATGCTGATGCCGAGCCACGCGAAGAAGGTGCAGCTCTGGAAGAACGGCGGGATGCCGTTGTTCGCCAAGCACCAGGTCGATGCGCAGCTTGACGCGATGCTGTTGCCAACGGCGCAGCTTCGGTCTGGTGGATATCTCGTCATCAACCAGACCGAGGCGCTGGTCGCGATCGACGTAAACTCCGGGCGCTCGACCCGCGAGCGCGGCATCGAAGAGACGGCGGTGCGAACAAACCTGGAGGCGGCGGACGAAGTGGCGCGGCAGTTGCGGCTGCGCGACCTGGCTGGGCTGATCGTCATCGACTTCATTGATATGGAGACGCGCAAGCATAACGCGATGGTCGAGAAGCGCCTGAAGGAGGCGCTGAAGAACGACCGCGCGCGCATCCAGATAGGCCATATCAGTCATTTCGGGCTGATGGAGATGAGCCGGCAGCGGCTGCGTCCGTCGCTCGCGGAGACCAGCTTGATCACCTGCTCGCATTGCGGCGGCACGGGCCACGTGCGTTCGACCGAGAGCGCGGCGATCCATGTGCTGCGCGGGATCGAGGAGGAAGGTGCCAAACGGCGCGCAGCCGAGATCGTGGTGTATATGGCGCCACAGGTGGCGCTTTACGTTTTGAACCACAAGCGCGAACGATTGGCCGGTATCGAGCAGCGCTACGGAATGCACGTGATGTGTCTCGGCGACGACATCCAATTGAACTCACAGTTTCGGATCGAGAAGCTGCGAGCACAGGTTGCGTCCGAGACGCCTGCAGCGATTACACAGGATGTGGGTGGCCCGCATCCGGCTGAGGTGGAGGTGCTCGACGAAGAGGTCGAGGCCGGGGAAGAGGACGAGGAGGAGAGCGAAGGCCAGACCGGCAACGAGATGTCGGGCGAGTCTGCGGAAGACGCCGAGCGCCGCCACCGCCGTCGGCGTCGCCGTCGTAGAGCCGGAGTCCGTCGTGAGGAGCCGGCGATGCCGGCGAGCGAAGAAGCGTCCGAGACTGAGGTGGCCGCGGAGAGGCATGTCGAGGGCGTGCCTGAACCCGCGGAGGACAGCCAGGATGATCACCAAGGTCGCCGTCGCGGTCGCCGCGGCGGACGGCGTCGGCGGCACGACGGCAATGGCGAGGTACCGCCGCATGCGGAGCCGGGGGCCGAACAACCGGAGCTGCCGCCGGTTTACTCCGGCCCCACTCCCGCCAATCCGTTTGGTGGGCCCGCGTTCGACATCTTCGATGTTCTGGAACCAGTTGCAGACGCTCCCCCTGGTCCGACGGAGCCTGTATCGGTTGTTGCGGAACCTGCGCCCGCTGCCGCGTCAACGGCCATACTGGATGAGCCGGAACCTGCGCAGGTTGAGGCTGTGGACCGGGAGCCAGAAGCACCGGGAGCACCGGTTCTGGAAGAGCAGGGAGCGCACCCCGAACCGACCCACACCTCTGCGCTGGATCAATTGCCCGATGCGGAGCCCGTGCCGGCAAACGATGCGACGCCGGAGCCGCTGGTGAAGCCGATCATCGTTGGCAGCGACCAGGAAGTGGTGGTCGAGAAGAAGCGGGGTTGGTGGCGTCGCTGACGAGCTACGCCAAGGGCGAAGGGGAACGTCCCGTCGCGTCACGGCACGTTGCCGCCTCGCCGGCTTTCGTGTGTGTAAAGATGCGGGCCGTGCCGCGGTCCCGCATGAAACCCGATCAAAACGGGAGGCCACCCAGCAGGGAGAGCTTGCCGGTTCAAGTTACACCGCACCTGCGGTGTCCGCTGTCGGTGCTCGTGCGGGTGGCGGTTCATCGCCAAACACGCTTTTTCCGCCATATTGATGCGAACGTTCGCGTTCGTCGGCGAGCAGCATCTCGACCGACGGTCCGCCATGGGCCTGGTCCACTCGGCGGGCCTGCTCGTCGAGGCGGCGGATTGCCGCAAGTTCTTCGGATTGTCCGAGCTTGGCCTTTCGCACTGCGATCTTCAACACATCGATAGTGCGGTCGTAGACTTTTAGCGGCACTGGAAACGGATGCCGGTCCTTGCCGCCATGCGCGACCGAGAACCGTGCCGGGTCGCTGAAGCGATATGGTGCGCCATGCACAACCTCGGCGACCTGCGCCAGCGCGCGGACGGTGCGTGCACCGACGCCCGGCACCAGCAGGAGCTCGGCAAAATCGCGTGGTCCACATTCCGCAGCGGCTCGCAGCATGCTGTGCAGGCGCCGTGCGACGATGTCCCCTGCCCTGATATCGTGATGGGCGGGCATGACGAGATGCGGCAGCATCGGTGCGGGTTGCTTCTCCCGCCCTTGTTCCTGAATGGCGACTCGCCGCCGGATCTCCTCCGGGCCAAGCTGATCGAGGATGTCGAGTTGCCGACGTCGCGATGCCTCGGCACGGCGATCGGTCAGATTGACGATGACTTCCTGCTGCATGCCATCGATTGCCGTGTGCGGCTCTTCAACAAAGCTCCGCAGACCTTCCGAGAGCCAATGATAGCGTCGTGCCTGGCGCCGATGACCGTTCATGCCCTGCTGCACCACGACCCAACGTCCATCGTTGGTGACAATGAAGCCGTGCAGGTAAAGATCAAAACCGTCCTGCAACGCCGCACTGTCTACTTTGGCGACCAAGCGACTGGTTGTGGCCAATGCCGCGCCATCGAAGCCGACGCGATTGCCGATTGCCACCAACTCGTGCGGTGTTTGGCGCGAATGCTGACCGCGCCCGCCACAGACATGGATGCCGAGTTCCGCGGATAACGGCGTCAGGCCGCGCTTCAGCGCTCCGATGACGCTGGTGGTGATGCCGGATGAATGCCAATCCATGCCCATCACTGCGCCGAAAGACTGGAACCAGAAAGGATGCGCCAGTCTGCGCAGCAGCTCGTCGCGCCCGAATTCCAGGATGATTGCCTCGGTGATGACGGCTCCAAGCCGGGCCATGCGGTCGCCCAGCCATCTGGGCACGCGGCCACCGTGCAGCGGCAGGTCGGCACTGCCGGCGCGCCGCGTCATCGGAACCCGCCTAACGCCAACGGTCGCACTGGCCGCTCCACAATGCGGACCGCATCCCCGTCGAGATGGAAGGTCTTGCGCCGCAGCATGCACGCAGCATATCAGCGAAAGAACAAAGGGAACCATCGTGCAATCGGACTTGTTCGAACGGCCGCGGCCGGCGGGCCTGGTGCAGGTCGAAGCTGTCGTCACGCCCGACGAGGAACAGTCGCTGATTGCGTCGATCGATGGGGTGGGACTGTCGCCGTTCCGTTTTCGTGGATGGTTCGGTAAGCGCCTGACCGCATCGTTTGGCTGGAACTACGACTTCGACACCGGGCGCATCGGGCCGAGCCAGCCAATCCCCGCGTGGCTACTGCCATTGCGCGCGAAGGCCGCGCAATTCGCCGGGCTGCGTGCAGAGGAACTCGTTCAGGCGCTTCTTATCCGCTACGATGTCGGAGCGGGGATCGGCTGGCATCGCGACCGCCAGGTCTTTGAGCACGTGATCGGGATTTCGCTTGGCGCCCCCGCCACGATGCGCTTCCGCAGGCGCCGCAAGGCGGCCTTCGACCGCGCCACAGCCGATCTGCCGGCACGTTCCATCTATCATCTGAGCGGTGAGGCGCGTCACCAGTGGGAGCACAGCATCGCCGAGATGGCGCTGCCGCGTTGGTCGATCACCTTCCGCAGCCTGGCTGTGGGCTCCACTCGGCAGCCCAGCGCTGCGGATAGCGGTTGATCAGGGCTTCAAGCAGAGATGATCGCGCCGCATCCAGCTTTCATATCTAGCCATTCACGCGAACTGCTCCAGCAGTAGGTTGATATCCGGAACGGCTTCCAGGCGGAGGATGGCGTCCGCCACGTCTTGTACCATTGCATCATTCAGCGGCCGCACTGCGTTGCGTGCGCAATCGATGAACTTCATCCGCAGTTGCTCGATGCTGATGGGGTTTTCCGGTGAGCCAAGCGGCTTGCCAAGAGTGGCTGAGGCGGACCGGCCATCGCGCAGCCGGACGGTTACAGCACTATCCCGCGGCTCTGCCGCCCTTCCCTTTATGCGAGCCGCAATCGTCAGCACTTGCGGATTGTGGATGTCGGCCACCTCGGTGATGCCGACACGACCGTGTACTAAGGCGGCCGCAACGAGATAAGGCAGTGCGAACTGCGCCTCGACAATTTGTGTCGGTCGCCGCTTGTGCGGAGCGTCAACAAAATTATCGGCGATGGTCGCAGCAGTCGCGGCTACCGATACATCGACAACATCCGCAGTGTCTGCGGCAGTTCCCAGCCCGAGTTCCTGCCGTACGGCAGTGGCGGCATCGAGCATGGCATGCTGCGGGCGACCACATGCATACGGCTTGAAACTCAATTCATCGCCGCGGAATGCACGTCCCAGTCCTTCGAGAAGCTTCGCCGGATCGTGTCCGTTGGGTTGATACAGCTCGAAGAAGCCAAATCGGCCGAGGAAGATGTTGTGCGCACCGGTGAAACCTTCGGCGGCAAGGCTGGCGGCGAAGACGCCGCTGCTGGCAGCCTGTCCCGCCTGCAGGCGCTTGGTCAGCGCGCCATCGACAATACACTGACGGTTCCCGGCGGCCTGACTGAATGCGATACCCAGAGCATTCACCATCTGCTCAGCCGTCAGGCCCAGCAGCTTGCCCGACGCGGCTGCCGCGCCGAAAACACCCATGGCAGCCGTGCGATGCCAGCCGCGATCAACCGTCGATGCAAGGGCGACGCGGCAGGAGACATCAAGACCCAGCGCGACCGCGAGCAGCAAGCGCTCACCCGATACGTCGCCAAGCAGGTCGGCGGTTGCGAGGCAGGCGGCGAGGACCGACGCGCCCGGATGGATCGAGCCGCCATGGTCGAGCGTATCGTCGAAGTCCAGTGCATGCGCCATGCTCGCATTCAGCATGGCCGCCTGCGGCGCCGGCATCCGTCGCTGCCACAGCATCACCTGGCTCTGCGGCGCGCCGCCCCAATGGCCCATGACGCGGGTAAGCTCGGCAATACCAGGTGCACCGCTGCCGCCCAGCAGGCATCCGAATGTGTCGAGGATGTCATTTCGGGTGGCGGTTCTGGTAGAGGCTGGCAGATCGCCGAAGCCGGTGCCAATGATATGCTCCGCCAATGCCCAGGCCGGATCCTTGGTCATCACTGCATCTTTCGCTTATCCGCTACAGGCAGCGGCATTGGATTGAACCATTCATTTCCGTCCGACGGAATCCCCTGGGAAAGGACGATCCAAATGTACGTGGAACAGTTGCCCGAACTCCCGGAGGCGGCGTTCGACAAGATGGACCCGGCGCCGGATGCCGAGTTCTACGCATTTCCGCGGTTTGTAACCCACATCGACGAAGGCGCTATTGCCGCCGTGACACAAGTATACCGCGAACGTTTGCTGCCCGGTGGAGCGGTGCTGGATCTGATGAGCAGTTGGGTCAGCCACCTGCCTGATGAAGTCGCCTATGCCGCCGTTGTTGGTCACGGGATGAATGCGGAGGAACTTGCCGCAAATCCACGCCTGTCGCGTTGGTTCGTTCAGGATCTCAACATCGAGCCTTCGCTGCCCATTGGCGATGCTGACTTCGATGGCGCCTGCCTTTGTGTATCGATTCAGTACCTGCAGCGGCCGGTCGACGTTTTCCGTGAGGTTCGTCGCGCGCTACGGCCTGGAGCAGCTTTCGTCGTTTCATTCTCCAACCGATGCTTCCCAACCAAGGCGGTTGCGATCTGGCAGTCACTGCAGGGGACAGATCAGCAGCGCCTGGTTGCCGCCTATATGCGACAAGCTGGCTTCAACGACATCGGTGGCAGCGCTTCACAACCCAAGGGCGGCGATCCCTTGTGGACAGTGGTCGGCGTTGCCTGACGTCGACCTACACCGTATGACGCACCGGCTTAAGGTTGCCCCAGATTGGATGGTGGACTGGACAGCCGATGTCTGCAGCTGGGCGACATGCTGCAGCGCGTGCCGTCGGCTCTATATGATGTGGTTTCCACGCCAGTCCCTGTCGCCGCAGCTCGCACTGGCAACCCCCTACCGCTATGTATCCCGTTGTTCTGCTTCTAGAATAAGGCGCTACACCGTGAAACCGAGCGCGGAGCTGTCTTGACTTGAAGTCGCGTTGGCATCTCGCCTGAGCAGCGGGCGGGTCACACTCACGTTCGGCTTCGGCGAGGTTCCCGGACAAATGCGCTGTAAGGGGCTGGGTTTTCGCTCATCAAGGCGCCGACGCGTGCATCTGGATTGCGAATCCGCAACGTAACGTTGTGCCAATTGGGAGGTTTCCAGTGCGCGCGTGGCGAATTGGGATTCTGAACTCGCTCGAGTGGTGGCGGAAATCCGCAGCGAACCCAGACTCTCTCCGCTCCATATTGTAAGCGCCTCAAACACCCGCTACGGTCGCGCAAGATACTAAAGGGGGCGTTATTGTGCGAAACCGCAAGGCAATCATCCTGCACGCCCTCGTAACTTTATCGGCCCTGGCCGGAGGTAGCTATTTCATTCTGACCAAGCCTGTTTTCGCGCAGCAGCAGCCTGTGCTTGGTTCAAGGCCTGAGGCCGACCTCCAGATTAAATCATTGCTGAAGAAGCTCGAGGCGTTACTCGGGCAAGATCAGACCAGCTCCGCCGAGACAGTAGGAATACTTATTTCGGTCGGCGAATTACTTCCTTCCGCCTCCGATACAGGTCAGCAACTGATGCAGGAGTTCCCGCAGCAGCTGCGGGCGCGAGCCAAGGAATTACGCGACGACGGGCGCCTGACTAAGTCGATCGACTATGAGGCTTTTGCGGAGGTTGCTGCGCTTTACACAAATGGCCATCAGCAATCCGGTAAGCCGGCGACAGATGTCAGAACTAATGCTGCTAAGCCTCCCGCTCCGGTACCAGATGCTACGGCGCTTGTTCCTCTATATCCAGATCCATCGGCACTTCCGTCCACTGTTCAGCGTACGTTACTGGAGCGCGGCGATGCAATGCTTCAACAAAGGAATGTGGCCGCCGCCCGGATGTTGTTCGCGCGGGCAGCCAATTCGGGCGTAGGCATCGCTGCGTTGAAATTGGCGAATACATATGACCCAGGCTTTATCGCAGAGCGCAATCTGATCGGCATCAAAGGCGACCCACAGGAAGCAGAGGCCTGGTATCGCAAGGCCGCTGCATTGGGTGAAAAGCAAGCCGAGCAGCGTCTCAAGAGCTTAGAAGGTCAAAGAAAAACAG
>JBKPSV010000294.1:0-7972 GCA_046735215.1 Pseudomonadota bacterium
CTCGATCGCCAATTGTGCCGCGGCGACCGACGTGGGGCCGGTATTGTCGCGATACGTGCCGGAGAGATCCGTCAGCACGCCGAGTTTGATCACTGGTTTGGATTGCGCGCCGGCACGGATGATGGGCGCGGTCGATAGGGCTGCGGCGCTGCCCAGCAGTCCGCGGCGGGAAAGCAACATCCTGGATTACTCCCTGTCTCTGTCAGGTCTTGTTGAAGCTTGCGGGCGCGATATGAAGGGCGTCAGCGGCGACGTCAAGCTGATGCCCATCGCGCTGAGGCATGATGAGATCAGGGATTCTCATCATGCCTCAGATTTCGATAGATGAGCACGTGATTCGGGCTGCCGATGACTCCGCCCCTGGTCATCACGCGCTAAAGGATGCAGCAACTGGCCCAGCAAACGGTCAGGCACGGCTCGACCGGTGATACCGAAAACGGATGGCAGACGATCCTTCGGCATATAGAAGGTACCAAACAAAAGATCGAGGAATGGGAAGGTTGGGGCGAAGTTCTTATCCCCTCCCTGATCGGCGTGGGTATGATGCCAGCGATGGAACACGGGGCTGGCGATCACGTAACGAAACGGCCCGAATGTCCAGTTCAGGTTGGCGTGGACCAGGAAGCCAAAAAACGCGTTGAAGGGCAGCAGCGCGATGATCGCCCTTGTATCGAAGCCGGCCAAACCGATGATGACATTGATCAGTGTCGAGTACAGGATGAAGTTGATCGGATGCATCCGCACCGACGTGAGCCAGTCGACCTGTTCTGCGGCGTGGTGGATGCTGTGGAACCGCCAAAGCGGTTGCCGGTGAAACAACCGGTGACCCCAGTACTGCACCAGATCAGTGATGAACAGGATGATGGCTGCCTGTACCAGGATCGGCTGGTCAGTCAGTGATCTGCCGACATATGCGGCTATCTGGTCGAGGTGTGCGTAATCGATCGCATAGGATCGGACGACCAGCGCGATATAGCCATACAGCAGCGGAGCGAGAAACCAGTAGGCCAGGTCCACCTTCAGGTCCTTGCGCCAGAACGGCTGGTCCTTGCTGCGGCAGAGCCGATGCAAAGTACCGAAGATCACTAGGCCGATCAGGAACCAGCAGGTTGTGAAGACCAGCGTTGGCACCACAGTGCTGGCGTATGAAACCTGCTGCTGCACAACACTGGTCCCTCAGTTCCCGCTGGGTGCCACTCTTACCCGAATCGTGGCGTGCGCGGGAACCCATGCGGTGGCAACCGTCCGGCCTGTGCGCGCTCGCCGATCCAGTCACGCAGGTTGGTCTCGGTCCGCGTCTTGTCACCCAGCCGCCAGCTGAGCCCGTCTGCCACTCGGAACACCTTTGCGTCGGCCAGCCCGCCCTCGCGGTAACGCTGCAGGATCACGCCGCCGCCGCGCGTCATCTCGGGCACCTGATCGAGCGGGAAGACCAACAGCTTGCGGTTGTCGCCGATGACCGCGACGTGGTCGCCATCGGCCGGCACGCATAGCGACGCTTCTTCCTTGGGCTTCAGATTCAGCACCTGTTTGCCGGTGCGCTTCTCCGCCGCCAATTCCGCCGCCGGCACGACGAAGCCACGGCCGGTTGACGACGCCACCAGATAGCGCCCGCCTTCGCTGGCGATGAACAGCGCGGCAATGTCATCCTCGTTGGTCAGCTCGGCGAGCACTCGCACCGGCTGGCCGTCGCCGCGGCCGCGCGGCAGATCGACAGCCTTCAGGGTGTAGGCACGGCCGTTCGTGCCGAACAACGTCAGCCGATCGGTGGTCTGGCAGTGCAGGCGGAACTTCAGCTTGTCGCCTTCCTTGAAGCGCAACTCGGCGTCCTCGGCGAGATGACCGCGCATAGCGCGGATCCAGCCCTTGTCGGACAGGACGACCGTGATCGGCTCGCGCTCAACGAACGCCTCACTCGCCACTTCAACCGAAGGTGGCGCCACTCCAAGTTCCGTTCGCCGTGTGCCCAGAGCACCAGATCCGAACTTCTTCCTGATGTCCTCCAGCTCCGCGACAATGCGATCCCAGCGCAGCGCCTCGCTCTTCAACAATGCCTGGATGTCCTTGCGCTCTTTCGAAAGCGCCTTGTGCTCCTTGCCGATCTCCATCTCTTCCAGCTTGCGCAACGAGCGCAGCCGCATGTTCAGGATCGCCTCGGCCTGGGTGTCGGTCAGCTTGAACCGCTGCATCAGCCGCGGCTTCGGTTCGTCCTCGTTGCGGATGATACGAATTACCTCGTCGACATTCAGATAGACCAGCAGGTAGCCACCGAGGATCTCGATCCGCCGTTCGATCGCCGCGAGCCGGTGGCGCGTGCGACGGACCAGCACCTCGTGCCGATGATCCAGCCAGGCGCGCAGCACCTGCGGCAGCGACATCACCAGCGGGGTGCGTGTCGCATCCAGCACGTTCATGTTGAGCGGGAATCGCGCTTCCAACGACGTGGCGCGGAACAGCGTTTCCATCAGCACTTCGGGCTCGACACCGCGGGTCTTCGGCTCCAGCACCAAACGCACGTCTTCGGTGCTTTCGTCGCGCACGTCGCCAAGCAGCGGCAGCTTGCGCTCTTCCATGAGTTGGGCGATCTGCTCGACCAGCCTGGCTTTCTGCACCTGATAGGGTATTTCCGTGACGACGATCTGCCAGGTGCCGTGCTTGCCCTTCTCCACTGACCATCTGGCGCGCACGCGGAAGCCGCCGCGGCCGGCCTCGTAGGCGGACAGGATCGCCGCGCGGTCCTCCACCAGCACGCCGCCGGTCGGGAAATCCGGCCCGGGCATGTGCGCCAGCAGGTCCGCCGTTGTCGCCTTCGGATGGCGGACGAGGTGGATCGCCGCGGCGGAGATTTCCCCGGCGTTGTGGGGCGGGATAGAGGTCGCCATGCCCACGGCAATGCCGGCCGCACCGTTGGCGAGCAGGTTGGGAAACGCGCCCGGCAGCACGATGGGCTCGTTCTCCTCGCCATCGTAGGTGGGCCGGAAATCAACCGCGTCCTCGTCGATGCCCGCCAGCATCGCGCGCGCTACCTCGGTGAGGCGCGCCTCGGTGTAGCGCATTGCCGCCGGATTATCGCCGTCGATGTTGCCGAAGTTGCCCTGTCCCTCGACCAGCGGGTAGCGCGCGGCGAAGCCCTGGGCGAGCCGCACCAACGCGTCGTACACCGCGACGTCACCGTGCGGATGGAATTTGCCGATCACGTCGCCGACCACGCGGGCGCACTTCTTGAAGCCGGTGTTCGGGTCGAGCCGCAACAGGTGCATCGCGTAGATCAGCCGCCGGTGCACCGGCTTCAGCCCATCGCGCACGTCGGGCAGCGAGCGCGACATGATGGTGGAGAGCGCGTAGGCCAGATACCGTTCGGACAAGGCGTCCGTGAGGCGCGTGTCCTCGATATGGCCGATCAGGTCATCCGGCATCCTGCTGCTCCGATTCGGCGGCCAGGGCCGCGACGCGGTCGTATAGCATCCGGCGCGCCAGCGGCAGCGGGCGATGGTGATGCCCGAAGGCGTCGCGCTCCAGGAAATGACCGGTCAGCCGCAGCCCGTCACCCCAGTCAGAGGCCCCCGCGGCGTTGCCACCCACCAGAAATGACGGCAGGCGCAGCAGGCGCGATGTCCATATGCCGGCACCAGCCTGGGTCACCGCGCGGCCGGTCTTCGGCGAAACGAACGCCAGGCCCGCCGTTTCGCCGGTGACTGCGCAGCAGGTCAGGTCGAGGCCATAGCCGAGATCGGCCAGCAGCACCGTCTCCCAGCGGACCAGATCGCCGAGCACCGCTTGTCCTTGCGACAGATGCGCGATTAGGTGCAGCAGGCCTTCGAACACCCGGGGATGCGGTTCGCGCTCCGGCAACGCCCCTTCTGCCACCCCGCACACCGATGCCAGCATCGCCATGGCCAGGGCATCGTCCATGGCCAGCGCCGCGCCCGGATGCACGAGTTCTGCGGTGAACGAGCCGAGTTGATCCGAGAGCCGCGCCACCCAGCGTGCCTGGATCAAGTTCCCCGGCTGCCAGATGGCCGTCCGGCCACGGGAGGCGCCACCGCGCGCCAACCCCCGATGCGCGCCGTGCTCAGCCGTCATCACAGTTGCGATGGCATCGCCCTCGCCGTAGGGCCGTGCGTCGAGCACGATTGCCGGCGCGTCCCAATCCATTGTTCAGTATCAGTCAGCAGGTCGCGATATCTGGCAGGCTATAGATAGTCACGGGCGCAGGCCATGCCACCTGCCATCGTGGCTCGGCGTAGATACGGGATCCTTGCAGGAGACACTGGCAATGAGCGATTTCAGGACTGAGTCCGACAGCATGGGACAGGTGCAGATTCCGGCCGACAAGCTATGGGGAGCGCAGACGCAACGCTCGCTCGAGCACTTCAGTATCGGCAACGATCTCATTCCTCGCGAGATGATCACCGCCTACGCGATCTTGAAGCGCTGCGCGGCTGCCGCCAATCGTGCCGAAGGGCGCCTTCCCGAGGAGGCGCACGATCTGATCACGCGGGTCTGCGACGAGATACTGGCTGGCCAGCACCACGACATGTTCCCGCTACACGTATGGATGACGGGCAGCGGGACCCAGTTCAACATGAATGTCAACGAGGTCATCTCCAACCGCTGCTGCCAGCTTGCCGGCACCCCGCTTGGCAGCAAGTCACCCGTGCATCCGAATGACCATGTCAACATGTCGCAGTCCTCGAACGACAGCTTTCCGTCGGCGATGAACATTGCTGCCGCGATCGCCGTGCAGCGCCGCCTGATCCCTGCCGTAACCGCGCTGCGCGACGCAATCGCTGCGAAAGCCGAGGAATGGCAGGACATCGTCAAGATCGGCCGGACGCACATGCAGGATGCGACGCCACTGACACTCGGGCAGGAGTGGTCGGGCTATGCGGGCATGCTGTCAGAGGGCCTCGAGCGGATCGACGATGCGCTGAAGGGTGTGTATCGCCTGGCGCTTGGTGGCACGGCGGTCGGCACCGGGATCAATACGGCCATGGGCTTCGCCGAGGCGGTGGCGGCGGAAATCGCGACGCAATCCGAGCTGCCGTTTGTGAGTGCGCCGAACAAGTTCACGGTGCAGGGGGCGCATGACGCGCTGGTGCAGCTATCCGGCACGCTGCGAACGCTTGCAGTTTCACTCTACAAGATCGCCAATGACATCCGATTGCTGTCGTGCGGGCCACGCGCCGGTTTCGCCGAATTGCACATCCCGGAAAACGAACCTGGTTCATCGATCATGCCGGGGAAGGTCAATCCGACGCAGGTCGAGGCGTTGACCATGATCGCCGTGCAGGTGATGGCGAATGACGTCGCCGTCGGGTTCGGTGGCGCAGGCGGCTACCTCGAAATGAACGTCTACAAGCCGCTGATGATCGCCAACATCGCCGAGTCGATCGCGATTCTTGCAGATGGGTGCACGAACTTCCGCAAATTCCTGGTGGAAGGCACACGGCCAAATCGGAAGAAGATTGCGGAGTACGTAGAAAGCTCGCTGATGCTGGTGACGGCGCTGGCGCCAGTGATCGGCTACGACAAAGCGTCGCAGATCGCGCATCACGCAATGGACCACGACCTGACGCTGAAGCAGGCCGCGCTGCAGTTGGGCCTGGTGGATGAGCAGACGTTCGACCGTGTGGTCGATCCAGCGAAGATGGTGGAGCCGGGCGTCGCCACTGCGGCAGCAGGCTGAGGAGTCGCTCGGCATCATCCCTGCTGCGGGACGGGGACGTAGACCCGAAGGGGCGGTCTGATACCGCTCGTTCGAAGCAGTGGACGATGCCGATCGTCAGTCACCTTCCGATCACCAAACGCAGTGCTGCTTCGTTGTGAGAGGCTTCTTGTCTCGTTCGACGCGGTATAGTCGAGCGGCCGCGCAGGATCATCGGACGTCGACCCGGGCGAGCAAATTTCCCATCGCTGGTTCTGCCGAGCGGGACGACGTTGCCACCTCGTGATAGGTACCCTCCATGCCGAACAGCATGAGCAGCAACAACCAGCAGTGGCGCCATGTTGGGCATCTGCCCCCGCGATCCGGTCCGAGGAGTTTCGGTAGGCTTCGGGTAGATCCAGTGCGCATCTTCAAGCAACATCAATGTGGTGCGAAAGTCGGTCGAGCCGCTGCAGGCGCGCGACGGGGGATTCCCATTTCGTCATCACGGCATGCGGAATGTCGGAACGCCACACGAAACGCAACTTGATGGGGATTTCAAAGACGCTTCAGCCCGTCGCCACTGCAATTTCCATAGGATATCTATCCCATGTATTAAATCTGTAGCAGGGCTGATTTTCCCTTCTTCATCCTTACCCCACGCAGCGTATTGACCATCGCTGCGAACGCACGATACCAGCGCCAAAACCTAAAAGAACACGGTTCGTGCGTCACTCTAGAAGCCTATCTATGAGCATCACGACAACGTCTGCCCCACAGGGCTGAAGACGCCATTCAAGTTTCGGCGTGAGCGTAAGATCAACCCTGATCGCGGCGGCACACGGAATATATAGTTACGATGCAGGAATGTACCAAGAGGCGCGCTTCGCCGGCACGGCCTGAACATCAGGGGGATGAATGACCTTGGCAAATCGCTCCACGATCGGGGCAACCTCGATCCAGCTCCGGTCGGAAGACCTCGACTTCCTTCTCTCGCAGGTCATCGACCCCGGCGTTCACACCAGGAACGTCAGCGGCTGGGCCAACAACGCGGCATCGGACCGTCCATTCTGGGGAACTGCCGACCAGCTGTTTCTGCGCCTCGGGCCAGTTCAATTTGAGCCACAGACGGCGACGCAGATGAGCCCCAACGCGGTTCGCACGACATCTTCTGATGGCACAACGCCGCTGCCAAACCCGCGTTTGGTCAGCGACGTGATTGGTCAGCAGGCGCTCGATGCAGGCGGCAACACCATCAGCATACCCAACTCATACGGTAACAACATATTCCTGATGTCCTTTGGGCAGTTCTTCGACCATGGCATCGATTTCTACATGCGTGGCGGCGGCCCTGACCTGGTTCCGATCGCCGACCTGAATGAGCAGCTTGCGGCCACCCAGTCTCGCCTGAACGAGATCCGAACGGTACAAGGACTTCCTCCCGCTCAGCTTGATCAGACCGACAATCTTCTCGCTCAACTCGAACAGGACCCCAAGCCCTTCGAATTCCTGATCGGCAACCGGGCCGGTCGCTTTGATGCACAGGCCGACGGCAGCGTGACGATCAGGGCCGATGGCACTCCGATGCTGGACAATGTGAACGGCACCGTGCATGTGAATGAGACATCGCCATTCGTCGACCAGAGTCAGTCTCACGGTTCCGAACCAGAAATAGCATATCTCTTGCGCGAGAGCGCGCGTACCACGGCCGGCGAGCTGATCCCGGATGGAAAGGGCGGATGGGTCAAGACCTATCGCCTCCTTGACGGCGCCGCGGAGACTGGCCCCGATGGCGTGGCGCGCGGCAGTCTTCCGAATTATGCCGACGTCCTAGTCAACAATGGCGTCTCTCGCGAGACCATCGACCGGTTGCTTTCGGACGTGGCTGCTGGAAGGATGACCAACGCCGAGGCCTGGACTGAACTAAAGTCGTTGAACGGCTTTGTCGACATCGACCAAGTCGGCCCCGTACATGCGATCCTGCTTGGTGACAAGAACGATGCCACCGCTGCTCCGATGAAACCGGACGGCGCGCCTAACCCGGCTTTCGTACTGCAGGACCTGCTTTCGTATGACATCAGTGGAGATCACCGAACCAACGAGAATGTGGCGCTTACCGCGGTCCACACGGTCTGGCACCGCGAACAGAATTTTCAGGCCGAGCGAATCAAGACTCTGCACCCGGAATGGACTGACGAACAGATCTTTCAAGCTGCGAAGATCATCCAGACAGCCGAATACCAGCGTGTCGTGTTCACCGAGTTCGCCGAGGCGATGTCAGGTCCCATTCCCGGTCCGTCACACGGCTTCTCCGGCTACAATCCG
>JBKPSV010000295.1:0-37283 GCA_046735215.1 Pseudomonadota bacterium
TTCGACGCTGTCTGGTGAATCCACTCTAGGCTTTCTCACCTTCGGAACATTGGTGCGCTGCTCCACCCACTGGATACGCGATGGCACCATTAGCTGGTCAAGATCACCTGCGAATGTTGGATATCAATTGGTCAGCATGACGTGGGCGCACAGAACCAATGGCGGCACATTCGCAGCAAGTCCAATAGTGGATGCTGCGGTCATCAATAAACTTGTCGGCGTCGAGAAACGCCACCCAGCCGGCGCCATGCTCTGATATTGCTTGATGCAATAGTTGGGTGTTGTAACCCACTTCTTTGAACAAGCGACTGGATTTTGCAGCACGGTCAAGTTCAGTCCCCCGCGGCGCAGCTTGCTCTCCGCGATTGACTCCGCAGTTCAGTTTGACAAGTTGGCGCATTCACTTGCGCAACTCGCAGCGCCGTTTACTTCCAGCTTTTATTGACCGCAGCCCGAACCGCGCTATCTCGCGCTCATGAGCGATCGTGTCGTACTTCAACCGGCACTATGCTATTTCGTTTTCCGCCGCCTGAGCCATGCCGCGTGGCGAACCGAGGAAACGAACGCATGTCGGCCGAGGCACAAAGCCAACGTTGCGATCGCATATGCAGCCGTGACAGGCCGCTTATATGCCTCCTGATAGCCTGTTATCGATCGGACCCGCAGGTGACCCTCGCTCCGGTCTGCGCTATGACGTCGTGGAAGGAGACCGCTCGTGAACCAGCTATCCGGCCTCAACACCTTGCGCAACGGCCCGGACGGCCGCGGCCGGTTTGGCGAGTTTGGCGGCCGCTTCGTCGCTGAGACGCTGATGCCGCTCATCCTGGAAGTGGAGCAGGCTTATCTCGCGGCGCGCGCCGATCCCGGCTTCAGGCAAGAGCTGGACGCCTACCTGAAGAACTACGTCGGTCGTCCCAGTGCACTCTGGTTCGCTGAACGTCTTACCCGCCACCTTGGCGGCGCGAGGATCTACTTCAAGCGTGATGAACTAAATCATACGGGCAGCCACAAGGCGAACAACTGCATGGGCCAGATCCTGCTGGCCAAACGTATGGGCAAGACGCGCATCATCGCCGAGACCGGCGCCGGCCAGCACGGCGTCGCCACTGCCACGATGTGCGCGCTGTTCGGCCTGCCATGCACCGTCTACATGGGTGCGACCGACGTCGAGCGGCAGAAGCCAAACGTGTTCCGCATGAAGCTGCTGGGGGCAGAGGTGAAGCCGGTGACCTCGGGGGCCTCTACGCTAAAAGATGCAATGAACGAGGCGCTGCGCGACTGGGTCGCCAATGTCGAAGACACCTACTATCTGATTGGCACCGTCGCAGGTCCGCATCCGTATCCGATGATGGTGCGCGACTTCCAGTCGGTGATTGGTGAGGAGGCAAAGGCCCAACTGCATGAGGCGGAGGGACGGCTCCCGGATGCGGCAGTGGCCTGCATCGGCGGCGGATCCAATGCCATGGGGCTATTCCACCCGTTCCTCGATGATCCATCGGTGCGATTGATCGGCGTAGAGGCGGGCGGGCATGGCGTCGAGACCGGCGAGCACGCCGCCAGTCTGACCGGCGGTCGACCCGGTGTGCTGCACGGCAATCGCACATACCTGCTGCAGGATGATGACGGCCAGATCATCGAGGCCCACTCGATCAGTGCCGGGCTGGATTATCCAGGCATCGGGCCGGAGCACTCATGGCTGCATGATATCGGGCGGGTCGAGTACGTTTCGGCGACTGACGAAGAGGCGCTGGCGGCGTTTCAGCTGTGCACCCGCACCGAGGGAATTATCCCAGCACTGGAGCCGGCGCACGCGCTGGCGCATGTGACCAAGCTCGCGCCGACCCTCGGCAAAGATCAGATCATCCTGATGAACCTGTGCGGGCGCGGCGACAAGGACATCTTCACCGTGGCCGAACATCTGGGGGTCCGACTGTGAGCCGAATCGCCGCCCGGTTTGCAGCGCTGAAGCGCGAGGGCCGTGGCGCACTGATCCCCTTCATCGAGGCCTATGATCCTGATGGCGATACGTCGTTGGCGATGTTGCGGGGACTGCCTGACGCCGGTGCCGACCTGATCGAAATCGGTATCCCGTTCACCGACCCAATGGCGGATGGCCCGATCGTCCAGGCAGCGGGTAAGCGAGCGCTGGCGGCGGGGGTAAAGGTATCGCGTGTGTTGGGTATGGTGCGCGAGTTCCGCGGTGAGGATGAGGCAACCCCGATCATCCTGATGGGCTATCTGAACCCCATATTGTCGCACGGCGCGGAGCGCTTTTGCGCCGATGCCGCAGCAGCCGGCGTTGACGGCCTGATCATGGTGGATCTGCCCACCGAGGAAGCCGACATGCTGGCGCCATATGCCGCAGCGAATGGCATCGATGTCATTCGGCTGGTCGCGCCCACCACTGACGTAGAGCGTCTGCCACTGGTGCTCGCGAACAGTTCAGGGTTCATATATTACGTCAGCATAACCGGTATCACCGGCACGCGAAGCACAACCGCCGAACATCTGTCGGAAGCAATCCCCCGCATACGCAGGGTCAGCAATTTGCCGATCGCCGTCGGCTTCGGAGTGCGCTCGCCCGCGCAGGCCGCTGAAGCAGTCCGGGTTGCGGATGCGGCAGTGGTCGGATCGGCACTGTGCAGCACGATTGCCGCAAACCTTGGCAAGCCCGACCTGGTGCAGCGTTTGCTGGAGCAGGTGCGACAGTTGGCAGATGGCGTGCGCAGTGCTCGGGTAGCCGCATGAATTGGCTCACAGACTTCGTTCGACCGAAGATCCGCACGCTGTTCACTCGTCGCGAGGTGCCAGAGAACCTGTGGCATCAGTGTCCGGCCTGCGAACAGATGATCTTTCATCGCGACCTGCTGGCCAACCTGAAGGTCTGTCCGCATTGTAGCCATCACATGCGCGTCGGCGCGATCGAACGGCTTGGTTACACCTTCGACGAGGGCAGCTTCACTCGGATCGAGTTGCCCAAGGTCATTGCGGATCCGCTGCGCTTTCGCGACACCAAGCGCTACACCGACCGGCTGAAGGAGGCGCGCGATAAGACGCATCTCGACGACGCGGTTGTGGTCGCGCACGGCAAGATTGGCGGTCAGTCGGCTGTCGTTGCAGCGATGGAATTTGAATTCATCGGTGGTTCGATGGGTGCGGCCGTTGGCGACGGCATTCTGGCGGCGGCACAATTGGCCGTGCTGCAGGATGCGCCGCTGATCGTGTTCACTGCATCGGGCGGCGCGCGCATGCAAGAGGGCGCGATCAGCCTGATGCAGATGCCGCGCACAGTGATCGCCACCCGCCTGGTGAAGGAAGCCGGACTGCCATACATCGTGGTGCTAACCGACCCGACGACGGGTGGCGTGACCGCAAGCTTCCCGATGCTGGGAGACATCCACATTGCCGAGCCCGGCGCGCTGATCGGTTTCGCCGGCCCGCGCGTCATCGAACAGACGGTACGCGAAAAACTGCCGGAAGGGTTCCAGCGGGCCGAATATCTACATGAGCACGGGATTGTGGACCTGGTGGTGAAGCGGACCGAGCTGAAGGCGACCCTGGCGCGGATCATCTCGCTGCTGCGCATCAAGGACGTCGCCGCCGCTGCGGCATGACAGCGCGTATCGAGGGCATTGTTGCCCGTCTGCATGGGCTGCATCCGCGGCTGATCGATCTCAGCCTGGACCGTCTGCGCGCGCTGCTGGTAAAATTGGAGCATCCTGAGCGCCGGCTGCCGCCGATCATTCATGTCGCCGGGACCAACGGCAAGGGCAGCGTCTGCGCGTTCCTGCGTGCCATGGCCGAGGCGGCGGGCCAGCACGTGCATGTATATACTTCACCGCATCTGGTGCGCTTCAACGAGCGGATCCGCATCGCGGGCAAGCTGGTCTCGGACGGCGCGCTGGCCGCAGCACTGGAGCACGTCGAGCAGGTGAATGCAGGCGCGCCAATCACCGTGTTCGAAGTGATCACCGCTGTTGCGTTCCACTTGTTCGCGTCGACGCCCGCTGATCTGTGTGTGCTTGAGGTCGGCCTGGGTGGCCGCGGGGATGCGACGAATGTGATCGAGCGGCCGGCCGCCTGCGCGATCACCTCGATCTCGCTGGATCATCGCGAATTGCTGGGCGACACGCTGCCGGTGATCGCGGCCGAGAAGGCCGGCATCATCAAACCTGGCGTGCCGGTGGCGATCGGCACCCAGCCGCCCGAGGTGCTGGATGTGTTGCTGGAGGTGGCCTCCCGCATCGGCGCACCGGTGTTGCTGCGCGGTCGCGACTGGCAGGTTCCCGCACGCCCGCGGCCGTCGCTGCCAGGTGCATTCCAATTGGACAACGCGGGGATCGCCATCGCTGCGTTGCGGGCGTCGGGGGTGCCGATGGACGTCGCAGGCATCGCTGCGGCGGAATGGCCGGCGCGGCTGCAACGCCTGCAGGGACGTCTTGCGGCACTTGTGCCACCCGATTGGGAGCTGTGGCTGGACGGTGGGCATAATCCTGGCGCCGGTGATGCGCTCGCGGAGCATCTGCGGACCTGGTCCGATCGGCCGATACATCTTGTGATCGGTATGAAGCAGTCGAAGGACGCAGGCGAATTTCTCCGGCCGCTGATTCCGCTGGCGACAACCGTGTGGGCGGTGGCCGAGGCGGATCAGCACGACGCCCGTCCGGTGGAGGCGATCATTGAAGCATCGGGCGGTGTCGCGCAACCAGGACCTGACGTGGCCGGCGCGCTGCGTGCACTGCCGCACGACCGGCCCGCCCGTGTACTGATCTGCGGTAGCCTTTATCTCGCAGGCGAAGTGTTGAAACTGGACGCGAAGACTCTGGCATAAGCTTGCCCGCCATGCTGGAATCGGCAGAAGAGAACGAGTGGGCAGCCCAATGAACGACGCAACATTCCGGCCGGCATCCGCGGGCAAGGGACTGGCAAAATCCCCCGGTGCGCTGGCCGGTCTAAAGGTCATTGATCTGACGCGCGTGCTCGGCGGCCCCTACTGCACGATGATCCTGTCGGATCATGGGGCCGAGGTAATAAAGGTGGAACCGCCGCAGGGCGACGAAGTGCGCGACTGGGGCCCCCCGTTCCACGAGGACGACGCCAGCTACTTCATCGGTATCAATCGCAACAAACGCGCCATTGCACTCGACATCGGCAAGCCGGAGGGACGGTCGGTGCTGATGCGGTTGCTCGAAGGCGCCGACATTCTGATTGAGAATTTCAAGCCTGGTTCGATGGAAAAATGGGGGATCGGCTACGACACGCTGTCGCAGCGTTTCCCGCGGCTGATTCATTGCCGGATTTCTGGGTTTGGCGCGGACGGCCCACTCGGTGGCCTGCCTGGCTACGATGCCATCCTTCAAGCAATGACCGGGCTGATGAGCGTGAATGGTGACGCGACCACCGGCCCGATGCGGATGGGCACCGCGATTGTCGACATGGGGACGGGTCTCTATTCGGCGATCGGCATTCTGATGGCGCTGCACGAACGCGAACGCTCGGGGTGCGGGCAGTATCTGGACATGACGCTGTACGACTGCGGCATGGCTTTGCTGCATCCGCAGGCGGCCAACTACTTTCTGAACGGCAAGCGGCCGGCGGGCACCGGCAATCCGCATCCCAACCTGGTGCCGTATGACAAGTTCCCAACCAGGACCTGCGATATCTTCATTGCCTCGGGCAACAACGGACAGTTCCGTAAGCTGGCCGAGATCATCGGTCGACCAGAATTGGCAGACGATCCACGGTTTGCGGACAACGGCAAGCGCAATGTCAATCGCGCGGCACTCACCGAGGTGTTGGCAGCGGCGTTTGCCGAGCATGACGGCAACGAGTTGTCGCTGAAGCTGATTCGCAATGGCGTCCCGGCAGGCCCGGTGCTGCCGGTGGATGAGGCGACTTCGGCACCGCACACGGCGCATCGCGAAATGGTCACCGAGCTAGACTGGTATCGTGGTCTTGGGTCACCCATCAAGCTGCACCGTACGCCAGGCGGCACACGTCGACCGCCACCAAAGTTTGCCCAGGACGGAGCCGAGGTGCTGGCGCAGCATGGGTATTCGTCGGAGGAAATCGCTGCATTGCAGAGGGATGGCATCGTCTTGACTGAACGTCGTAGATAGCGGTCGACCCGCAGCAAAACCGAGATGACCTCGGCGGGGCAGTCGGCACGCGACACGTTGAAGCTGCCCGGGCAGACGACCATTGCCTGGGCAGTTTTTGATCCGGCGTGGTACCTGGCCACCTACGCCGATACACGCGACGAGCTTGATGGTGCCGACGACGCGGCAGTGTTGCAGTCCTATCTGTCGCAGGGTCAGCGGCGTGGCCACTCGCCGAACATGTGGTTCGACGAAGCATGGCATAGGCAGCGCTATCCGGCAGCTGCGGCAGCCGTCCGCGAGGGCAACGCTGCGTCCGCCTTCGACGCCTATTGCCGCGCAGGATTTCGCACCCGTTCGCCGCACTGGCTGTTCAGCGAGCTGCTGTATCGGCAGCGCCATGCCGATCTGGGCGACGAAGTGCTGGCGCGCGACGGCAGTGTCAACGGCTATGACCATTACCTGAAACATGGCGCTCGGGAAGGGCGCATCGGCCATCCGCTTTTTGAACCGCGGGTCTATCATTCGCAGTTCGCGCCCGACGCGCGCACTGAAGTCGATGCGGTCGGCTGCTATCAACATTATCTTGCACGGATTGTGCAGCGGCTGCCAGAAATCAGGACGTCGCATTGCTTCGATCCGGTCTGGTATGTGCGCCGATATCCGGCTGTTGGCGAGCCCAAGTGGCAGTGTGCGCTACACCACTATCTGACCAACAGCACGCCGAGCGAGTTTGACCCGCTGCCGGAATTCTCGGAAGTCTATTATCTGCAGCGTAACAAGGATGTCGCCGCCGCGGTGGAAGCCAAGGACCGCCGCAACGGTTATGATCATTTCCTGTACAACGGTGCAGCGGAGCTTCGTTCACCCTGCGCCGCAATCGATCTACGCCACTACTTGGCTGCCAACCCAAGCGTGCGGCTCGACATCGAGGCTGGTCGTGCGCGGGACGCTTTTGTCCACTATCTGGCCGTTGGTCGGGATCAGGGGCTGCCGGCTGTGGCGCTGCCCGAGGATCAGGTCACCGAGCGCCAGGCGGCGGCGCTGTATCGTCGACGTGCAGAAGCGCTGCTGCCGTTCGCCTCCCGCACAACAGTCGATTTCCGCTGCGATGGTCCGCCTATGGTCAGCGTGATCATCGTGGTTCGCGATGCCTTTCCCCTTACGTTGTGGATGCTCGCTGAGCTGCGCAAAGCCTTGGCCGATGATATGGAGCTGTTCCTGATCGACGCCGGCTCGACCGACGACATCCGCCGGACCAGTCGCTTCGTCCTCGGCGCACAGGTTTTGCGCTTCGATGGCCAGATCAACGTGGTGGGCGCTGTCAACGCGGCGCTGAGCAGTGCTGGCGCGGATGCCGTGCTGTTCATCGATGGCACACTGGAACTGGCCCCCGGTGCGCTGAGTGCAGCGCTTCAGAGATTGCAATCGGATCCGGCCATCGGTGCGATTGGTGGCAAAGTGTTGCGCGCTCATGGCCTGCTGGAGTCGGCCGGTGGTATTGTCTGGCGCGATGCTGGCACTGCCGGCTACCTTCGTGATGCTTCTTCGCTGACGCCCGCAGCGAACTTTGTTCGCGAGGTTGATTTCCTATCGGGGGCGCTGTTGCTGCGTGCCGAAGCGCTGCATCGAATTGAAGGCTTCGATGATGCGTTCCCGATGGAAGAAGGGGCCGTTGCCGATCTCTGTCTGCGCATAGCGGAGGCCGGGTTTCGCGTCGTTTATGACCCGGCGATCGCAGCGACCCGGCTCGCGCAGCATGACGCCGATGCGGAGACGGCAAGTCGCATGCGGGAGGCGCTGTTCCGTAAGCACAGCAACCGCCTGCGCTTTCGTTATGTTGCCGATCGTCGTGTCGAAGTGTTTGCGCGCACGAGCCGGAGCAACCGTCGCGTGTTGTTCATAGAGGACACTATACCGCTGCGCCGGCTTGGGTCAGGTTTTGTCCGATCCAACGACCTGATCCAGGTAATGGCATCCCTGGGTTACCAGGTGACGGTTTATCCGCTCAATCCATGCGAATTCGGCCTCGCCACGATCTATGCCGACATGGCCGATACGGTCGAAGTGATGCACGACGCTACCCTTCGGGGATTGGCAGACTTCCTGGTTGCGCGACATGGGTACTACGATGTCATCTGGATTGCGCGCACGCATAATCTCGACAGGGTCAAGCCGATACTGGAGCACATCAGCACCGGCGGCGGCAATTCACCGCACGTCGTGCTCGACACCGAAGCGATCGCCGCGTTGCGCGACGCGGAGCGCGCTGCGCTGACCGGTTCCACCGCCTTCGATGTCCAGGCTGAAATCATACGGGAGTTTGCCAACGCGCATCTCTGCCGGCGCGTTGTCGCGGTGACTGGGAAGGAAGCGCAAAAGTTGCGGGAGTTGGGATTTTCCGATGTCGCGGTAATCGGCCATTGGCGGGAGGCGCAACCGACACCACGCGCCTTTGCTGATAGAACCGGCATGCTTTTCCTTGCAGCAATGCACGAGCAGGACAGTCCGAACCGCGACGCACTGGAGTGGTTCGCTAACCGGGTGCTGCCGCTGGTAGAAGAGGTGCTCGGATGGGAGACGCGACTGACGGTTGCCGGCTATGTTAGCCCGACGATCTCGTTCGACGGTTATCGCGACCATCCGCGCATCACGTTCCGCGGACCGGTCGAAGATATCGAGCCGCTATACGACAGCCATCGCATCGTCGTGGCACCCACTAGGTATGCGGCTGGGGCACCCTGTAAGGTGCACGAGGCAGCATCATATGGCGTCCCGGTGGTCGCGACCGAATTGCTGCGTCGGCAGCTGGAGTGGCAGGATGGGCGCGATCTGCTTGCCGCTGATTCCGGTGATCCAGCCAAATTTGCCCAGCAAATTATTGCGCTGTATCGCGACCCATTGCTGTGGCAGGTCCTTCGCAGCAATGCGTTGGATCGCATATGCGAGGATCATGGCCGCTCAGACTATGAGATGGCGATACGACGAGCGATAGACGCGTAACCGTGGCGCGGCCGGCGCGGCGGGATACGTGCGGCTCTCCACTGCCCCGATTGGCCAACACTTGCCCTGTGCGGTGCCCGTGACGCAACTGTCGGATGCGGCTTGCGATACTGCCAACCTCTGATCGGCCGCATGGGCGTATGGGAGTGAGTGCAGCGCGCTCTGAATGCGCGTAATTCATGCATCCGATCGCATGGAGGAGAGCATGAGCCGCCCGCCACTGCCACCATTTGCCCAAGAGACCGCGATTCAGAAAGTACGCGCGGCCGAAGATGCCTGGAACAGCCGAGAGCCTGCACGAGCGGCGCAGGCCTACACTGAAGACAGCCAATGGCGTAACCGTGTCGAGTTCCTGCACGGTCGTAACGCAATCGAAGCATTCCTGACGCGCAAGTGGCAGCGCGAATTGGACTATCGGCTGATCAAGGAACTCTGGGCGTACCGTGACAATCGGATCGCGGTGCGTTTTGCCTATGAATGGCACGATGACAGCGGCAACTGGTTCCGCAGCTATGGCAATGAGAACTGGGAGTTCGACGATCAGGGATTGATGCGCCGGCGCATCGCCAGCATCAACGACCAGCCGATCGCCGCGGCGGAGCGCAAGTATCACTGGCCCTTGGGCCGGCGGCCCGATGAGCATCCGGGGTTGAGCGATCTCGGTCTGTAGCTGGCACGCTTGCCGTTATCGCGGTTGGTTGGAATGATCCTTCCCGCCAAGGGAAGGGGACCGCCATGAGCACGACGTCGCAGCCTGCCAGCAGCCCATATCTGCCGGTCCGTGACGACTGGCTGGCGCGACGGACCGAGACGATCCTGGAACCTGACCTGCCGATCGTCGATCCGCATCACCATCTGTGGGAGCGGCCCGGCTGGAACTATATGCTGGACGATCTGCTCGCTGATACCAACAGCGGCCACAACATCGTCGCCACCGTGTTCGTGCAATGCCGCTCGATGCATCGCGCATCGGGTCCGGAAGAGATGAAGCCGGTTGGGGAGACCGAGTTCGTCAACGGCGTCGCCGCAATGAGTGCGTCAGGGGGTTACGGCAAGACCAAGGTTTGCGCCGGTATTGTCGGCCATGCCGATCTGCGACTGGGTGAGCGTGTCCGCGCGGTGCTGGAGGCGCATATCCGCGCGGGTGGTGGGCGCTTCCGTGGGATCCGTCACATCACCGCGTGGGACGCCGATCCGACGCTGATGAACCCGGCCTATGCGCCGCCGCCGGGGCTGATGGCGGATGCGACCTTCCGTCAGGGGTTTGCCTGCCTCGCGCCGCTGAACCTGACGTTCGATGCATGGCTGTACCACCCGCAGATCGATGAGCTGACCGCGCTCGCGAAGGCGTTTCCCGAGACGCGCATCTGCCTGAACCACGTCGGCGGCCCGTTGGGCATCGGCGTCTATGCGGGTAAGCGCGACGATGTGTTCGGCAAGTGGTCGACCTCGATCCGTGCATTGTCGCAGTGCTCGAATGTTGCGGTGAAGCTGGGTGGTATGGCAATGCGGATCAACGGCTTCGACTTCCACGAGGAGGCCGATCCACCATCATCGGAGGCTCTCGCAGCGGCGTGGAAGCCGTATGTCGATACCTGCATCGCGGCATTCGGCGCGTCACGCTGCATGTTCGAAAGCAACTTCCCGGTGGACAAGGGGTCATACGGCTACGCGCCGTTCTGGAATGCATGCAAGATCTTGGCACGGGGAGCGAGTGCGACGGAGAAGGCCGACCTGTTCTGCGGCACGGCGTCTCGGTTCTATCGGTTGGAAAGCTGAGATGCACTCCCTGAAGAGGCTCTCTGTCGGAAAGCGATTCAAGTACACATTTGGGCGGTGATACGATGCGGACCTATCACTACGACCATGTTCACCTGCGCAGTCCAAATCCGGATGTAACTGCGCGCTTCTTCGAGACGATGTTCAATGCCGAGGTGACGCGCAGTGTCTATCCGCCGGGTACGTTGTATCCGGGCCAGATGCGGGTCACCATGCAGGTCGGCGGCCAGAAAGTGCTGATCGCACCGATGCATCCGCACGATCCCACCGGTGCGGCGCCGCAGTTCCCTTACTACGGGCTGGAGCACATTGGCCTGACCGTTGATGACGTCGATGCGGCGTGCGATGAGCTGCGAGCGAAAGGGGCGGACGTGGTGATCGGTCCGTTGACCCGCGATCCGGGTACCCGGCTGGCGTTCATTCGTGGCCCGGAAGGCATAATGGTGGAGCTGGTGCAGACCCGCTAGCTCTACTGCGCATCAGCACGAAAGAGCTGACGCCGTTCCTTTTGTCCATTTGCACGCGACCTATCCCGCGGCGCACAGGAATGGTACGTTCGTGCAGGCCTGTCGAACGCAACAGCGAGTTATACATGGCTCTGCCGCGTCAATCATCCACGCGTTCCACGTTTGGATCGCTGTTGCTGATCGCCATTGTCATCGGCGCTGGTGCAGCAGCCTTTGCCTACACTGCAGGATGGTTGTCGCCTCAGCGGCTCACACCGAACAAGCTCATTGATGCTTTTGCGCCTCCCGGTGGCGAGCCGCTCGGCCATCGCCGCAATCATGCCAAAGGCATATGCTTCACTGGCACCTTCGAAGCAAACGGGGCGGGATCGGCGCTTTCATCCGCACAGGTTTTCTCTAGCGGCCAATATCCTGCTCTTGGACGCTTCAACCTCGGCACTGCCAATCCGAATGCGCCGGATGCCACGGTGCGGGTTCGCGGGATGGGACTGCGCATCGTGACGCCTGATGGGCAGGAATGGCGCACCGCGATGATTGACCCTCCGATCTTTCCTGTGTCGACGCCCCAGGCATTTTACCAGCTGTTGCTGGCCTCAGCGAGCAAGGCGCCGGATGCGATGCAAACATTTGCTGCTGCGCACCCAGAGATCGCGGCGTTCGGCGCCTGGGCCAAGAGTGCGCCCTGGACCGGCAGCTATGCGGAAGATCGGTATAACGGCCTCAACAGCTTTGTCTTCATCAATGCTTCCGGTGCAGAGACGACCGTGCGATGGTCTCTCCTGCCGTCAGTTCAGCCGGTCCCGGTCGCACCCGATGATCTGGCGAAACGTGATCCCAACTTCCTCGAACAGGAGATCACTCAGCGAATTCGCGGCGGGCCGCTGCGCTGGACCATGGTGGTGACTGTCGCCAATCCCGGCGATCCTTCCGCAGACCCGACCAAGGCTTGGCCGGACGATCGCCGCACGGTCGAGGTTGGCGCGCTCGTGGTGCAGCAGGTTCAGGACGAGAGCAACGGACCGTGCCGCGATATCAACTTCGATCCTACCGTCTTGCCCGCCGGCATGCGGACGTCGGACGATCCATTCCCGGCCGCTCGTTCGTCTGCCTATGCGAAGTCATATGACGGTCGCACGGCGGAGGCCAAGTACTATCCCCGAACTGGTGCGGACGCCAAGCCATGACGGGCCGGCAACGTTTCACTTCGCTGCAGCGCCTGCTGCACTGGCTGATGGCGGTATGCATCTTGTCGATGCTGTTCATCGGCGTCGGCATGGTTTCCACGGTGATGCCGAAATATCTGGCGCTCGTTGCGATACATAAGCCGCTTGGGATTGCAATTCTGGTGCTTGCACTGGTTCGCGTGGCGGTGCGCCTTCGCTACGGTGCGCCACCGCTGCCGGCCGATCTGCCCGAGCCCATGAAGCTTGCGGCCCAACTGTCGCATTATGCCCTGTATGCCTTGATGATCGCCATGCCGCTCATTGGCTGGGGAATGCTGTCGGCGGCGGCCTATCCGGTCGTACTGTACGGGAGCGTGCATCTTCCGGCGCTCCTGCCGCAGAGCGACGGCCTGCATACACTGCTTTGGAATGCGCACTTCTACCTTGCCTTCGCGTTTTTCGCACTGATTCTGCTGCATGCCGCAGCGGGGCTATTTCACGCGCTCGTCCGACGTGATGGCGTGTTCGATACTATGGCGCCTTGGTCGAGCCCTGACAGGATCGCTCCCGCCGAGTGACAATTCACGTCAGTCGAAGGTCGGGGACTCGGAACACGCTAAAGGTAGTGAATCAAACCGGCTTCCACGTCTGGGGACGGGAAGCCGGATTGACTGATTTCAACTAATAGCAAACCCGCACAGCCACTATGTCGGCTTTCTCCAGCGGCTGACTTTTTGGCCCATCTAAAAGAAGACGAAGGACCGGACGACGACGTTCTTGCGGCATCGCGCGTTGGCAGGAGCGGTCGGGTCGATGCAGGCGCTGTGGAACGACCAGCGTGAGACAGAGCCGTCGGTGACCGAGTCATAGCACTTGAGCATCGAGACCTCGTTGCTCTTCTGCTGCGGGAACCAGTACCACTCGTGATTGGGACGGTGAGTGAAGCGTGTGGTCTCCCCGACGCGGTCGTCGTAGATCCGATAATTATTTATGTATGGCTGGTCGGCAAACGACGGCCACGCGCACAGCACGAACGGGTACTGCTCGATCGTCTCTATCGGCTTGGCGAGATTGATCGACATGAACCGGCGCGACATCTTCGCGTCGGCCTCTTCCTCGGTGTAATTCTGCGTGCGTCCAAAGTTCCGCAGGTTCTTGGTGAGCAACTCGCGGCAGCGAACCCGGCCGCTGTTGTCGTTCAGGTCGTTGTGCACAAGCATGGCGTAATTTGCATTTACGCCCGGGTTCTTGGCGTCCTGGTTTTCCGTGCGATCGCCCGCGTAGTCCTTGTCGAAGACATCGTGGTTGTAGACCAGCGCATCGGTCGCATCCGGGAAGAAGTCGAGCAGAAGCTTCTCGATTTCCGGGTAGTAGACCCGCTCGACTTCCTCCGAGTCATAGATGTTGGTGCATTTGGTCTCGAGGTGCGCCAGCGAGAGGCCGAGTTTGTCCATGCATTGCGGGCTGGTGGGCGACAGGCCCGGGTAATACTCGCCGATGCGCCGCGCGTCGCGCAGCACCATCGCGAAGAACAGGTCCCGTCGCCGGTTATCCTTCTCATTCTGGCGCAGGATCGCCGCGACATCGCTGCGCGCCGGGTCATGCCAGACGGCGTTGGAGGGGACGATGGAGTAGGTCGGCCGCTCGTGCACGGTATAAGGAAGGGGCAGCGCCACGCCGCCCTCGGGGACTTTGATGCTGTTGGAGTTGCGAATGTAGTCGACGCACTCTTGCCACTCGCGGAAGGCGAGGCCCCATTTGGTCTTGATCCCACCCGGGGGGGCCTTGTCGATCATGTCGATGACGCGCTGGCCTTCACCGTCAGCGATCTCGGCGAGTGCGTCCGCGAGTGCCTGGGCAGTTCCGGCATCGCCGTCCCGGTCGAACGACATGTACGACAGGCCGCCATGCGCCGCGATGGGCGGCGGCTGCCCCTCCGTGCGCTGCAGTGGCGGCACGTAGGCCGACGAGGCTTTCTCCGTATTCGACGCAACCTTGGTGTCAGCAACGAGCTGGCTCATGGTGCACCTCCGATTATTTCGACCCACCGTGGCACACAGAGCCTGTCTTTTCCAGACCACGGCCTCCGGTCATCTGGAACCCTGGCGCTGAGCTGATCCGGCAGGGAACCACCGGCTGCCACCGGAGCTCGGCTCAGTCCTTGTCCAATCCGCCCGATGCGTTCAGCCGTTCCGCCGTGATGTAGCCGGGTGCATCGAGCGCCAGCCAGACGATCGTGCTCGCAACGGTCTCGCAGTCGGTGCGGCGGCCGAGCGGGATCCGCCGCGTACGCTCGTCGAGAAAATGATCGATGTCGGCGCGTCCCTCGATCGCAGCGAGCTGGCGCTCGGTAATCCGCTGCATCGGCGTGTCCATCATGCCCGGGGCGACGCTGTTCACGCTGATCCCGAATGGCGCCAATGCGACAGCAGCACCGCGGGTCACAGCGTCCACGCCAGCCTTGCTGGCAGCGTAGGCAAGATAATTCGGCAGCGCCATGCGCGAGGCAGGCGACGTGACATTGATGATACGCCCGCTGCGCTGCTCACGCATATGCTGACCTGCTGCGCTACAGATCAACGCCACTGCCTTCAGGTTGAGATCAAGCGTGCGGTCCCAGGTCTCCTCGCGCATGTCGACGAACGCTTCGCCCGCGCCATAGCCGGCGTTGTTCACCACGATGTCGAGGCGGCCGAGTGCCGCGATGCTGCGGGCGACCGCCGCTGATCCGCCGCCGGGCGCAGCCAGGTCCTGTACGATCACCTGTGCGTTGCCGCACGCGCCTGCGACATGCGCGGCCGCGGCGCCGTCGATGTCCACCAGCGCAAGCGTGCAGCCGCGGGCAGCGAGTGCCAAAGCGGTGGCGCGACCAAGACCGCTGCCGGCGCCGGTAATCATGGCGGTTCGGGTGTCAGTCATGGCGCTACATCCGCATCCAGTCGTCGGATTGTTCGAAGGCGTGCGCGGCCCGATAGATCGTCGACTCATCGAAGTGACGGCCGACCAACATCAATGACACGGGGAGCCCATCCGACATGCCGCATGGGATCGCCATTGCCGGATGGTGCGAGATGTCGAATGGTGCGGTGTTGGCAATCATGTTGAGTGCCTTCTCGATCACCTCCTCACGCTCGGCGTCCGCTGCAGGCAATAGTGTCGCCTTGATCGGTGTTGTCGGCATCAGCAGCAGGTCATATTGCGCCAGTGCGGCGTCATAGGCGGCGGTCAGCCTGCGCGCGATGTTCATCGCCTTGCCGTAATACCGGCTGCCGTGCTGCTGACGGATATAGGTGCCAAGCAGCGTAAAGACTTTGGTCGTCTCCGACATCTCGTTGGCGCGTGCGCGCCAGTTGCGGTGAAAGTCCATCAGGCTGGTCACGTAAAGATCAGGACGGCTCACACCGTACCCGTCACCATGCATCATCGTCTGGGTCAGGCCCTCGACGCCGATCGGCGTCCAGATCGCCGCACCGAGCGGATGCATCGGGATTGACAGCTCCTGCACTGTCGCGCCGAGCCGACGCAGACGATCGGCCGCCGTGCGCACCTTCGCACTGACATCCTCTTCAGCATTCGTTGCCTGAAAGCCCTCCCTGACGATGCCTATGCGCAGGTCCGCAACGCCTCTGCCAAGCGCCTCGCAGTAGGGCTGAACCCTGACGTGGTATTGCCGCGGATCGTACCCGTCGGGGCCTGCCAACACTTCGAGCAGCAACGCATTGTCGGCAACGTTCCTGGTCATCGGCCCGGTGTGGTCGACGAAAATCTCGATCGGCATGATGCCGGTGTACGGCACCAGCCCATGTGTCGGCTTCATGCCGCAGATGCCGCAGAACGAGGCCGGGATGCGGATCGAGCCGCCCTGGTCGCCACCCAGCGCCATGTCCACGTCTCCCGCAGCCACCAGAGCCGCACTGCCGGACGATGAGCCACCGGCTGAATGGCCGCGCTTGCGAGGATTGTGCACGGCGCCGAGTGCCGAGGTGTGACTGCCACCGGATAGGCAGAACGCCTCGCAGTGCGCCTTGCCGAGTATGGCGCCGCCAGCATCGAGTATGCGCGTCACCACCGTCGCGTCGATATTGGGCACATAGCCTTCCAATGTCGCCGCACCGTTCATCATCGGGACACCGGCAAGCATGATGTTGTCCTTAAGTGCAACGGTGCGGCCCTTCAGCTTGCCGTCGGGCGCGCCGTTCACTGTCGTCTTCACGTACCAGGCGTTGTGCGGGTTCTCCTCTGGCGTGGCGTGGCGGCCGGGCGTGCGCGGATACTTCACTTCCGGGAGGTTGTCGGGCATCCCGTCGATGACGTTGTACGCAGCGATGAACGGGCGCAGCAGGTCGATGAATGAGCCTGTGTCGTCGCGGCCGAGCGACAGGCCGATTTCGTCGCTGATTGCGCGGAGCTGATCATGGGTCGGCACCTGTACGGCCATGTCTGGTCTCCCTGCTGGTCGGATGTGGCGGCTGATGTTACGCTCCAGGCGACGGGAGGATGCAATGCTGAGCAAGACCCAGATCGAGCACTACAATGAAATCGGCGCCATCGTTGTGCCCGATATTCTGACCGCAGATGAGGTGCAGCGGCTGCGCCGCGTTACCGATGAATTCGTCGAGCGTGCTCGTGGCGTTACCGCGCATACCGATATCTACGACCTCGAGGACAGCCATACGGCGGATAATCCGCGGGTGCGTCGTATCAAGGCGGCGCATCTGCATCATACGGAATACGCGCGCCTGGTCCGGCATCCGAAGATTCTTGCGGTGCTGCAGGATCTATGGGGTCCGGACATCCGCTTCGATACCGCGAAGCTGAACATGAAGTGCGCCGGGTTTGGCGCACCGGTGGAGTGGCACCAGGACTGGGCATTCTATCCCCATACCAACGACGACCTGGCTGCCGTGGGGGTGATGTTCGACGACATGGAGATGGCGAACGGGCCACTGATGATCGTGCCCGGCAGCCATCGAGGGCGCATCCACGACCACCACGCCGACGGCATCTTCTGTGGCGCGATGGACCCGGCCAGCCGTGACGTTGACTACGGGTCGGCGATACCGCTCACCGGCAAAGCGGGCTCGATCACCGTTCATCACGTGCGGGCGGTGCACGGTTCGGCCCCGAATGTCTCTGACAACGATCGTCGGCTGCTGTTGTTCCAGTTCCGCACCGCGGATGCATGGCCGCTTCTGGGTTTCCCGGCCGGGATCGAGAAGTTCAAGGACCTGATGGTGTGCGGGCAGCATCGTGAACCGCGGCTGGAGCATCTGCCCGTCCGGTTGCCGCTGCCGCCGGCGACGCTGCAGGGTTCGCTCTATGAAAACCAGAAGGGGATGAAGAGCCGTTACTTCGCTGTGCCGGCCCAGACGCGCGAGCCGGAGCCGGTCAAGTGAACGACGCCACGCCCGTCCCGCCACTCGTTGTCGACTCAACATTCGACAGTACACGCGCACTGTTCGCCGATGGCCTACCCGATCCGGTGGTGTATGACGGCTCGCCGCGTGCGATCCGCCAGCGCACGGTGAACTTCGCCGCCAAGCGCCTCGCGGACATGATGTACGTCACTGGCCTGGATCGCAGCACGGCGGAGCGCCATTTCCGCTGGCGGCCGCTGGGTATGCCGGGCGGTCTCAGCGTCCGTCCCGACGTGTCCGGTGGCCAGGCTGAATTGCTTGCCGCGCATCGTGCCGGACGCCTGACGATCGAGACCAACGACACTGACCGTCGGACCACTGTGCGCTGGAGCGATCCCGCCTTTGGCGCGCCACTCAGCGGCTCGGCGATCGCACGTCCCGGTTACGGCGGCATCCTGCTGGGCTCGCGTGACGCGCCGTCGTTCGATCCGGTGCCGATTGCGCGCCGCGCGGCCGAGCCCGATCGCGCATGGCCGCGGGGCGATGTGGTCGAACCGCCGGCGCCACTGCCATGCGAGATGGCCGCAGCACTCGATGCACTGTTTGCTGGCTCCCCCGGTATCTACGGCATCCTTATCGCGTCACCGGAGCGCGTGCTCGCCGAGCGCTACAGCGATTTCGGAGCGCCGGATCGTGCGACGCCGAGTTGGTCGATGACGAAGGCGGTCACCTGCACGCTGATCGGCCGGCTGATTCATGAAGGCTGGCTCGGCTCGGTTTACGACCCCGCACCAGCGCCGCTGTGGCGCGATCCGCGTTCCATCCATCATCTGATCACGCTCGACCACCTGCTGCGCATGCGTTCGGGTCTTGGCTTCCCTGTGGTGGACGAGCATGGCCGCGCGACAATCGGCTTCGAGAACAGCGCCGTGTATCAGGATGCAGCGGACGCGTTCGACGCAGCCCAGCGTTCGGTTGTCGCCACCGTTCCCGGGTCGGTCTACCGCTATATCAATGCGGGCATCAACGTGCTTGGCGCCATCATTCGCGACCGGATCGAGCGTCGCGGACTGCCGTACCATGCCGCGCTGTACGGGTTGCTGGCCGATCGGCTGGGTATGAGCACGTATCAGCATTCGGCTGACTGTGTCGGCAACTTCATCGCCTCGGGATCGGGCTTCGCGACTTTGCGCGACTACGCGAAAATCGGCGTGCTGTATCTGCAGGACGGAAGGTGGGACGGCGAACGCTTGCTGCCATCGGGCTGGGTGGATTATGCACTGTCGCCGACGCATGCGGGCAGCAGCTATGCTGCATGTTTCCGCAGCAACGCTGACCGCAGCTTCCGCGATCTACCACCGGACACCGCGTGGGTATCGGGAGCGGGCGATCAGCGCATCTTCATCCTGCGCAGGCATCAGCTGGTGGTGGCGGTGGCCAACGAAACCGACCATCCGATGGACCTGTCAGCACTCAACCGAGCCATTGCAATCGCCATCGGCACACACTGGCGGTAGAGGGGTCATTGATGCCGACCATTCGCAACGTTGCCCGGGAAAAGCTTGAACAAGGGCAGTTGTCGCTCGGCTGCGGGGTCCGTCTGACCCGCAGCGTCGAGATTGCCATTGCGATGAAGACGGCAGGATTCGACTGGCTGTTCCTCGACCTCGAGCATGGCACCATGTCGATCGACGCCGCCGCGCAGATCGCCACCGCAGCGCTGGATGCCGGGATCGCTCCTCTGGCGCGCGTGCCGAACGGAGAATATTCGATCGCCACGCGTCTGCTCGACAACGGCGCACTCGGCATTGTCGTGCCACATGTGGATACAGCGGACGAGGCGCGCGAGGTGGTTCAGAAGCTGAAATACCCGCCCATCGGGCACCGCTCGATGGGTGGCATCGGTCCTCACTACAGCTTGCGATCCGCGAGCACGGGCGAGGCCGCACAGGCCCTCAATGCAGCAAATCTCACGGTTGTGATGCTGGAGACGCCGACGGCCATCCAGAACGCTGAGGCAATCGCCGCCGTGCCAGGTATCGACGTGCTGCTGATCGGCACCAACGACCTGTGCGCGGAGATGGGCATCCATGGCGATTTCGGCAACGAACGTGTGGCCGACGCTTATCGGACAACGATCGCCGCCGCGAAGAAGCATGGAAAGTTCCCGGGAATGGCCGGCATCTACAACGAGCCGCTGATGCAGCGCTATATCGAGATGGGCGCGCGATTCATCCTCTCGGGGAATGACGCGGCGTTCCTGATGGCGAGCGCCTCGCAGCGCACCGGCGTCCTGAGGAAGATCCACACGTCGATGTGACGCGCGGCCCCGCAAGCCCTTCCACATCTTCCCGCTGAACAGCGGGAGATAAGCCATGCCCAGTGTTACGCGGCGTGTCACGCGGCGCGGGTTACTCGGCGCCACGGTTAGTGGCCTTGCGATGGGCTCGGTCGCAGCCCGCTCTGACGACACTGCACAGGTCGGTCTGCCTTTGCCGCCGCCAGCAGCGGCAACCGCAACGGACATCGTGTTGCAGATCAATGGCAACCATGTGCCTCTCTCGGTTGATCCGCGCACCACGCTGCTGGATGCATTGCGGGAACAGGTAGGACTGACCGGAACCAAAAAGGGCTGCGACCGTGGTTCCTGCGGGGCGTGCACGGTGCACATCGATGGCAGGCGCGTCCTGTCATGCCTGATGCTGGCGGCGCGTGCACAAGGCAAGGCGATCACCACGATCGAGGGTCTTGCGATCGGCGACGCGTTGCATCCGGTGCAGGCGGCGTTTCTGCAACGCGACGGCTACCAGTGCGGCTATTGCACGCCAGGCCAGATCATGTCCGCTGCAGCGCTCATCAAAGAAGGGCACACGCGTTCGGACGCCGAGATCCGCGAGTGGATGAGCGGCAATATCTGTCGCTGCGGCGCCTATCCGAATATCGTCGCGGCAATCCGCGACGCCGTGCAGGAGGGCTGATCGATGCAGACATTCCATCTGTCGCAGCCAGCCTCGCTCGATGCAGCGTTGGCGGCTGCACGCGAGCAAGGTGCCAAACTCATCGCCGGCGGCACGGACCTGATGCAGTTGCTGAAGGACAATATCGAGTCGCCGACCAAACTGGTCGACCTGGAGCATGTCGACCTTTCCAGCATCCAGGTTGACGCGTCGGAACTGCGTCTGGGTGCGATGGCACGGATGAGCGATGTCGCTGCGCATCCTGACGTGCGCGCGGGCTGGCCGATGATTGCTCAGGCACTGGAGGCGTCCGCGTCTCCGCAGGTGCGGAACATGGGCACCATCGGTGGCAACCTGCTGCAGCGAACACGATGCGGCTACTTCCGCGATACTGGTTTCGCCTGCAACAAGCGCGAACCCGGCTCGGGTTGCCCAGCCATTTCCGGCGAGAACCGCCTGATGGCGATCCTGGGCAGCAGCGACCATTGCATCGCAACACATGCATCGGACCTTGCAGTTGCCCTGACAGCTCTGGATGCGATCCTGGAGTTGCGCGGCACCGATGGCGAGCGGCGCGTGCCAATCGTCGATTTCTACCGGTTACCGGGCAACACGCCGCATATCGAGACTGTGCTGCGGCCTGGCGATTTGATCACGGCTGTAACCGTGCCAGCCAGCACCGCGGCGCGTAATTCATATTACCTGAAGCTGCGCGACCGCGCGAGTTTTGAGTTCGCTCTGGTGTCAGTCGCCGTGGGTCTCGATCTGCATGACGGGATCGTTCAGGACGCACGCCTGGCGGCAGGCGGTGTTGGCACTCGGCCGTGGCGTCTGCCGGACGTGGAAGCGGCGTTGCGCGGCAAACCGCAAGATGACGCCGTGTTGCGCGATGCGTCGTCCCTCGCACCGGCTGGCGCGCGTGCTGCGAGGCAAAACGGGTTCAAACAAACCTTGTTGCAACGCGCCACGTTGCGCGCATTGCAGATAGCATCGGCCTGAGGAGATTCTGCATGGCGTTCGTTGGACTAGGCATCGATCGTGTTGACGGCAGGCTGAAAGTCACGGGCGGCGCACGCTATGCCGCCGAATTCCAGGTGTCGAATGTGGTGCACGCAGTGCTGGTGCAGAGCACGATCGGCGCGGGGACAGTCATCGGCTTTGACCTTGCGGCGGCGAAGTCGATGCCCGGTGTGCTTTCAATCATCACGCCGGAGAACGCGCTGAAGCTGCATACCGAAGGCAACAAGCCACAAGCAGTGCAGGGGCCGCTGCTGCAAGACATGGACGTGCACTACAACGGCCAACATGTAGCGGTCGTCGTAGCAAAGACACTGGAGCACGCCGATGCAGCCGCTGCCAACATACGCGTGCGGTATCGCGGCGGTGAGCCGGTCACCTCGATGGATGCAGCACTCGATCAGGCTTATCCGCCGAAGAATTTTGCCAGCGGTGCGCGCCCCCCCGATTCACGGCGCGGCGATCCGGAAGGCGCATTCGCAACTGCGAAGGTTAAATTCGAAGCCACTTACAGCACACCGATGGAACATCACAATCCGATGGAGCCGCATGCGACGATTGCTCGTTGGGATGACGATCGGCTGACTGTGTGGACGGCGACGCAGGGTATCTCGGGGACGCAGCAATCGCTCGCGGCCTTGTTCGGCATCGACCAGAAGAATGTGCAGGTGATCTGCCCGTATGTCGGCGCCGGGTTCGGCTGCAAAGGCAATACTTGGCCGCCCGCGACGCTTGCCGCGATGGCCGCGAAGGTGGTGGCGCGCCCGGTCAAGCTTGTGGTGACGCGTTCGCAGATGTTCACCTCAAATGGTTATCGGCCGCGTACATTGCAGAACCTGCGTTTCGCAGCAGATCACGATGGGCGCCTTGTATCGATGCGGCACGATGGGTTCTCCCAGATGTCGCTGCCGGTGCTGGGCGAATTCACCGAACCAGTGGGACTGGCGACGGAAATGCTGTACGCCTGTCCGAATGTCGCGGTGACACACCGGCTGGTGGCAACCAACGCACCATTACCGACGTATATGCGTGCCCCGGGTGAGGCAAGCGGTAATTTCGCGCTTGAATCCGCAATCGATGAACTGGCGGTGGCGCTGAAGCAGGATCCGCTGGACTTCCGCATGCGCAACTACGCCGAGCAGGACCTTCACGAGAATAAGCCGTTCGCCAGCAAGGCGCTGCGCGAGTGCTATCGTCAGGGTGCGGACGCGTTCGGATGGGCACGCCGCCCGTCCGAACCGCGCGCCATGCGCGAGGGCAACGTGCTGATCGGCTGGGGCATGGCGACCAGCACCTATCCAACACACCGGATGGCGGCGAGCGCGTATGTCCGGGTCGATGCGGACGGGTCCGCCTTGGTGCAGGTCGGCACTCAGGACCTAGGCACGGGGACCTACACCGTGATGTCGCAGATCGCCGCGGACGAACTGGACATTCCGGTCCGGCGTATTCGCTTCGAACTGGGCGACAGCCGCTTGCCACCTGCGCCCGAGTCAGGCGGATCGATGACGGTCGCCAGTGTCGGGCCCGCAGTAAAGGCTGCTTGCCAGGTCGTGCGCGCCAAGCTGAGCAATGGAGAGGATACCAACGTCCCGGTGCCCGAGTTGCTGGCGCGCCGCAATCTGTCTTCGGTTGAGGGCAGCAGCGAGGCCAATCCAGGCGAGGAGCAGAAGCGCTACTCGATGCACGCATTCGGTGCACAATTTGCCGAGGTGCGGGTCGATGCCGATCTGGGGGAGATCCGCGTCAGCCGCTATGTCGGTGTGTTCGATGGTGGGCGCATCATCAACGTCAAGACCGCAAGAAGCCAGCTGATCGGCGGCATCGTGTTTGGCATCGGCATGGCGCTGCTGGAAGAAACACATGTCGACGGCGAGACCGGACGTGTGGTGAATGCCAATGTCTCCGAATATCTGCTGCCGGTTCATGCCGATATACCCGACATCCAGGCCATCATCGTCCCGAACGACGAATTGGTGTCCAACCCTCTCGGGGCAAAGGGCATTGGTGAATTGCCTATGGTGGGCGTGGCCGCTGCGGTCGCGAACGCAGTGTATCACGCGACCGGTGTGCGGGTGCGAAAGCTGCCGATCCGGATCGAAGATCTTCTCGTTTAGCGGAACCGGGTATAATGGGGTCACGGTGGCGTTACGCCGTGGTCCACCTCGCAAGGAGTCTGCCATGCGTTCCCTTCCGCTCGTCTGCCTGGCTGCAGCGGGTCTTATGAGTATCGCTGCTCTCCCGGCGCACGCCGATCTCAACAACGCCGAGCGCAGCTTCATCGAGCAGGCCGCTTCCAAGGGCTTGGCCGCGGTACAGACAGCACAGCTGGCACAGCAGCGATCCAGTTCGCCGCAGGTAAAACAGTTTGCCAACCGGATCGTCGCCGATCATACGCAGGCCAACGTTGAGCTGCTGCAGATAGCGCAAGATCAAAACATGACCTTGCCGGAGCAGCCGAGTGCAAGGGACGAATCCGCGTACCGCCGGCTGTCTGGTCTGAACGGTGCTGCCTTCGACCAAGCCTACGCTCAGGCAGAGGTCAGCGACAATCAGCAGAACATTGCGCTGTTCCGCAAGGAGGCGCAGTCGGGACAAGATCCGGCCCTAAAGAGCTTCGCACAGAAGACTCTGCCGCTCCTTGTGCAGCATCTGCAGCTGGCACAGTCATTCAACCGGAACCAGTGATCACGGCCGCAACTTGCGTGCACTGTGAAGCTATATGGGTCGCGTGCCGCCGCCTGTTCATCCTTCCAGCCCGATTTGTCGGCCCCCGCTAGGCGCCTCGTGCCCGGGGGCGTCATTGCGGAGACTTCAATAGGTCGTGCTTAAATAGCGCTGTGACCATCCGACGAAGAGGACGTTTCTGAGCTCGATCAATTGTCAGGGCACGACGCATGGCTTCCAGCACCACGACGCCGCGCGACACGTCGATCCGTACCTATCGCGCCAAGCGTGATTTCGCGATCACGCGCGAGCCTGCGCCGAAAGATGGCGCCTCGAACGGCCCGGCGCCGATCTTCGTGGTCCAGAAACATCAGGCCCATCGCGCGGGTCTGCACTGGGACTTTCGCCTCGAACACGATGGCGTGTTGTGGAGCTGGGCCGTTCGTAAGGGGCCCTCACTCGATCCAGCGGACAAACGGATTGCCGCGCACGTCGAGGATCATCCTCTCGACTACGCGAACTTCGAAGGCACGATCCCGGACGGCCAATATGGTGCAGGCAAGGTCGAGCTGTGGGATCGCGGCACCTGGCAGCCGCTTGACGATCCCGACGCCGGCATGCGCAAGGGTGAACTGCGCTTCGTGCTCGATGGCAAACGGCTGCATGGGCGCTTTACCCTGGTGCGTCTGAAGCCGCGACCGGGTCAACGCAGTCGCCAGGACAATTGGCTGCTGATCAAAGGCCACGACGAGGCAGAGCGTGCGGGCGCAGATGCGCCGGCGATCGAGCAAGAGGAATCGGCGCCGAAGCGGGAACGCAAACCGAGCAAGAGCCCGCCGGCGGAAGGTGCCATCCGAAGCAAGCTGCCGCAGCAGCAGTCACCACAGCTCGCCTCGGTGTCCGCGACTCCGCCCGAGGGCGACGACTGGGTCAGCGAGATCAAGTTCGATGGTTATCGCCTGCTGTGCTGGCTCGATCACGGCAACGTGCGTCTGCTGACCCGCAAGGGGCTGGACTGGACCGACCGATTGCCCGCGGTGGCCAATGCTGTAGGCGCGCTCGGCGTCGACACGGCATTGGTGGATGGCGAACTGGTCGCACTCGACGGGAAGACAGGGGCATCGAGTTTTCCGGCCCTACAAGCAGCCCTGTCGGCCGGCAAAGATCGCACGTTGAATCTCTATCTTTTCGACCTGCTTCATCTGGACGGCTGGGATCTGCGCCAGTGCAAGTTGTCGGAGCGAAAGCGTGTACTGCAGGGCCTGAATGACTGGTCCGCCATGTTGCGGTACAGCGACCACCAAGTCGGCAATGCTGCTAGTCTCCTGCACGAGGTCTCCAAGCTGCAGCTGGAAGGCATTATCTGCAAAAAGGCCGACCTACCCTATCGGGCCGGTCGCAGTCGTGATTGGCTCAAGATCAAGTGTCTCGGTCGCGAGGAGTTTATCGTTCTCGGCTGGACGCCACCCGGAGGTAGTCGCACGGGCCTTGGCTCGCTCCACCTCGGCTATTACGACAAGCGCGAGAGACTGCACTACGCGGGCGGAGTCGGTTCGGGGTATTCCGACGACGAACTTGCGCGGCTGAGCGCACGGTTGGCGGCACTCGCCGACGATCCGCCCAGATCGTTGTATGTCGCGGGTGAACCGCTTCCGAAAACGATCAACTGGGTGCGACCCGAGCTGGTTGCTGAAGTGCAGTTCACGTCATGGTCGGGCTCGGGCCGTGTGCGCCAGGCGGTCTATCTCGGGCTTCGTGAGGACAAGGACGCCAAGGACGTGGTGAGCGACCCTGCGGATCCTGAAGTCGAGCGAAAGGCCGTGCGGCCGCGACCTGGAGATCCAACGGCGCGCAGTCGCGGTCCAGTGATTGCCGTGCCGCCAAAACGCAGGACCTCCATCGTGTCGGCGCAGGCACCGAAGCGGCGAGGGATGACCGTAGGCAATATCGAACTATCGCATCCCGATCGCGCCCTGTGGCCAGGGATTACCAAGCAGGATCTGGCGGAATACTGGAACGCCGTGGCGGACCACGCGCTGCCGGGTCTGGCGCAGCGCCCGTTGGCGATCGTGCGGTGTCCCGAAGGGATCGCGGGCCAGCACTTCTTCCAGAAGCATGGTCATGGCACGCTGCCTTCTGCAATCCGTCAAGGCGAGGCCGCCGGCCAGCCATATCTGGTGATCGACGATGTGGACGGCCTGATCGCCATGGCGCAGATCTCCGCCATTGAATTGCATGCCTGGGGGTCGAGCGAGACTGAGCCGTTATTTCCGGATCAGGTTGTATTCGATCTCGACCCTGGCGACGGCGTGACCTTCGCCGACGTGATAAAGGCCGCACAGGATTTGCGCGGACACCTGCAGCATCTGGGACTTGAATCGTTCTGTCGTACAACCGGGGGAAAGGGTCTGCATCTTGTGGTGCCTCTGGAACCGGTCGCAAACTGGGACGTGGTGAAGCCGTTCTGCCGCGCCTTTGCCGAGACACTGAGCCAGCAACAACCGAAACGTTTCTTGTCCACCGTGAAGAAAGCCGATCGCAAGGGCAGGATCCTGATCGACTGGCTGCGCAACGGCCTTGGCGCGACGGCTGTCGGCTCGTTCAGCCCACGCGCTCGTGACGGCGCGACGGTGGCTACGCCGGTTGCCTGGGAGGAGCTGACTCACCGGTTGGATCCCGGCACCTTTACGCTGCGAACAGTGCCGGATCGGCTGGCGCGGCAGCGCGACGATCCCTGGAAGGGCTTCGAATCGATGCGCCGGCGATTGCCGAATCTTACGGAAGAGCCCGCAGATGAAAGCGGAGCGGGTCCACGCAAGGGAGCGGTGGCCGTGACCGCGGCAAAGTCGAAGCGAAGGCGCAGCGCTGATCGACGCGCATGAACAGATGTTCATATCCGGTCTTGCCGACACGAATCAGCCACTGGGTGACCAGCGCTCAAATCTGTGACCTTGACATGACGTAGCGCCGCCCAATGTCTGAGGCGCGGCGGATGGCTCCCCGCCATCGCCGCGTGACGTTTCCCCCCCAAACTTGGCGGCGCTCTCAGGGGCGCCGTCATTTTGTTTCCGCCGGTTGCTGCGACACAATGGTCGCATGGCTGCGTGAGGGGGGCACAATCATGGTCACATCAATGCCAATGCCAACGCTTGATCACGTTGTGGTCAACGTGCGCGACAACATCGATGCGGGCTTGGATTGCTGGCAGCGCCTCGGCTTCACCATGACACCGCGCGGCTACCACACGCTCGGTTCAATGAACCATCTGGCCATTCTTGGCAGCGAGTATCTAGAATTGATCGCCGCCGCACCGGGCGCGGCGCGTCGTCCCGAGATCCTGGCCGCGCCGTGCGGACTGAATGGCCTGGTGTTTGGCACCGAAGACTCGGCCGGTGTCTATCAAGCATTGCACGAGGCTGGGGTCGCGGTAGAGCCGCCGCTCGAATTTTCACGTCCGGTTGAGCTGTCGGATGGTGCGAAGGACGCACGCTTTCGTACGGTTCGACTGGCACCGGGAACAGTGCCGGCGGGGCGCATATACTTCTGTCACCATTTCACGCGTGATCTGGTGTGGCGCGACGAATGGCGGCGCCATGCCAACGGTGCGACCGGCATCCTCCGCGCGGTGATCGCGGCGCACGAACCGTCGGCACTGGCCGGGCTTTTCAGCCGCATGTTCGGTGACGATGCCGTGCACCGTATCGAGGCGGGATATTCGCTGGTCGTCGGTTTATCGCGCTTCGATATCGTCACGCTGGAACAACTGGCTGACGAATTCGCCGATGCAGCCCCGAGGGATGATCGCCCGAAGTTCATGGCTGCACTCACCATCCGCACGCGTTCGCTGGAGCGCGCGGCCGCAGCACTGAGCGCAGGCTCGATCAAGGGCCTGCGGCGCGAGGCTGATCGCATCATCGTCCCTGCCTCGGAAACCTTCGGCGTAACGCTGGAGTTTCGCGCCTGATGCGCTGTCCGAAGTCAGCAGCGCCTTGACTCGCTTCGATGCATGTCTCTCCATCGTCCCAGACTATGCGGCGGGGGGAAATGACGCAGAAATCCAAGCAGGTCGGCAGCTTCCGCGAGGCGGTGCACGACATTCCGGATGGCGCCACGATCGCGTTCGGCGGCTTTGCGATGCCGGGCGTACCGTTCAACCTGATCAAAGCGCTGCTGGAACATGGCGCCAGGCAATTGACCCTGGTCGGCAACACCACCGGCGGCGCGCAACAGCCTCGCATGCCGGACATGGGCATGTTGGTGGAGAACGGGCAGGTCAAGAAGGTTATCTGCGCCTTCACAGCCGCGACGCGCCCCACGGACGTGCTGCCATTCACCAAGTACTATGAGTCAGACGAAGTCGACGCCGAGTTGGTGCCGCAAGGTACGCTGGCCGAACGACTGCGTGCTGCGGGGGCCGGTATCCCGGCGTTCTACACGCCCACCGCTGTCGGAACCGAACTTGCCGAAGGGCGCGAGACACGCATGATCAACGGACGCGAATACCTTTTGGAATACGCACTGCCGCTGGACTATGCGTTCATTCGTGCGACGCGTGCCGACACATTCGGCAACCTGCAGTTCCACCGCTCGCAGCGCAATTTCTGCCCGGTGATGGCGACAGCGGCACGGGTCACGATTGCCGAAGTGGACGAGGATATCTTGCCGGCGGGAGCGATGGATCCGGATCACGTTCATGCGGCGGGAATCTTCGTGCATCGACTGGTGAAAGTGCCGCCGCCGCCTGAAGGATTATGGCCAACCCGCCGCCAGGAGCGTAGCCGATGAGCGGAACCAGCAAAGGACTCACGCGCCAGCAGATGGCCGATCGCATCGCGTTGGAATTTCAAGATGGCTGGATCGTCAATCTGGGTGTCGGCATTCCCACCATGTGCTCGAACACCGATATCGGTGATCGCGACATCACCTATCATTCAGAGAACGGCGTCATCGGCTACGGGCCTATAGCGCCAGCAGGTCAGGAGGATCTGAACCTCGTCAACGCCGGCGGCCAGAACGTGACGCTGAAGCCGGGGGCGGCCGTGGTGCATCATGCGGACTCGTTCGCGATCATCCGTGGCGGACGCATTGATGTCACGGTGATGGGCGCCTACGAGGTCGCCTGCAACGGCGACTTCGCCAACTGGAAGATAACCGGTCAAAAGGGCGGCGGCATCGGCGGCGCAATGGACCTCGCGGCGTGCGCCAAGCGTGTCTTCATCATCATGGAGCAGATCACCCGCAGTGGTGCGCCGCGCCTCGTTTCGCAGTGTGCCCTGCCGGTGACGGCACGCGGCGTGGTGAAGCTGGTCGCGACGAACTACGGTTTGTTCGAGCCATACGGCGACGGGTTCAGCCTGTGCGAGATTGCGCCAGGCGTAACAGTGGATGAGGTACGCGCGACGGTCGGCTGCAAGCTAACGGTGCCGGATGCTCTGCCCCAGGTGCGCCTCGCCAGCTAGCAGATTGGTGTGCACCCATGCGAACCCGTCGATGGGCGATATGATAGCTGACGCACCAGCAGGGACGTACGATGTGGCGGTCCTCGCAAACTAATTCAGGTTCTCTCACTCGCAGACGCACAGGCCGTGGTGCGCCATGTCGCGCAGTCGTTTGGCACGGAATGGAACATACTCATCATCGGTCGGATGATGGAAGACAGCAGGCTGGCACCCCCAAGTCTTGTCGGGCAGAATCTCGTTTTCCCTCAACATCCATGATGAGGGGCTGATCTACACTGAAGAAGAGTATCGCGGCCTTCTCACAGGCGCCGGGTTCACGGACACCATAATCCGTCGAGACGAGATGCCATCCAACAATGTGCTGATTTCAGCGCGTAAGCAAACGTAGTTCGTGTAATCTCGGCGAGCCACGTTCCATGGCACGTTGGTTTAACTACGGACCACTGCGCCACACCGTGACGGGTTTCCGATTCGGATAACTATGGCATCAGCCAGTCCGGGTCAGCGTGTCACGCAGACGCCGGCGGCCCAGTGGGCGGATCTCGGCGTGCGGCGCCATGGCCTTGATCTCGGCCTGCAACTGCGCCCGTCGTTCATGGATGCTGGCGATCACCGGCCCCATCGGCACACCAAGATCGACCAGCACGGCTTCGGAAAGCTGTAGACTCGCCTCGATGGTTTCCGGCACTGCATCGGTGGCACCAATACCATAGAGATGCGCAGCGTGGCGGGCGTCCCGCGCGCGCACGATGATCAGCACGTCATCTCGCTCGGCACGGGCAGCGGCAACCAGCCGATCGGTCGCCGCGTGATCGCTCATCGTTGCGACAAGGGCGCGCGCGCTGTTGATGTGCAGGCGGCGCAGCAGTTCTGGCTGGGCAATATCGCCCCAGTACACCGGTCGGCGCAGCTCGCGCTGCGCTGCCACCTGGTCGGCGTCGCTGTCCACCGCGACGTAGGGCACGTCGTGCGCTTCGAGCATTGATGCCACGGTCACACCGACGCGGCCAAAGCCGGCAATGATAACGCGCGGAGTCGTATCGTCGGGAGGTGCTGCCAACAATTCCGGATCGATTGCCGCGGCGCCGGCACGGCGCGAAACGCGTTTTCCAAGTGCAGACAGGAGCGGAATACACGCCATGGTGACGGCTGCAAGAACCAAGGGAAAGCGGGCAGCATTCGCATCGATCAGCCCCTCGGCGCGCGCGAGACCCAAGATTACGAAGCCGAATTCGCCGCCCGGGCCTAGCAGCAGGCCGGCCTGCACGCCAGTAACCCAGCGCAGTCCGAACACACGCGCAAGGCCGGCGATGATGGCGGCCTTTACCACCACCAGCACGATACTGCCGATCACTACATCCGATGCTCCGCTCGCAATATCGCCGAGATCGAGGCTCATACCGACGGATATCAGAAAGACGCCGAGCAGCAGACCTTTGAACGGCTCGATGGTCACCTCGATCTGGCGGCGGAATTCAGTCTCGGCCAGCAGCAGGCCGGCGATCAGCGAGCCGAGTTCCATAGGCAGGTCGATGGTCGCGGTAGCAAGCCCGGTGGCGAGGATCACCAGCAGACAGGCGGCGACGAACAGTTCGGGACTGCCGGTGCGAGCGACACTACGGAACAGTGGCCGCAACACAAGGCGCCCGGCGACAATCAGCCCGAGCACCACCACAATGGCCTCGGCGATCGACCAGGTGAATGAACCACCGCTTGCGCCGAATACGCTGAGCAGGAACAGCACCGGCACGGCGGCGAGATCCTGCAGCAGCAGTATGGCAAGCGAGGCACGGCCGACCGGGGCTCCCAGACGCTCCTCCTGCGACAGCACCTGTACAACTACGGCAGTGGACGACATTGCCAACGCCGGCCCGACGATGGCGGCAAGGACGGCTGACGGATGAAGCGCATAGACGAGTGCGCCAATTGCGACGGCGCTCAATACGAACTGGAGCAGGCCGAAGCCGAGCACCAGGCGGCGCAGCACGCGCATGCGCTCAAGCGACATTTCCAGGCCAATCATGAACATCATCGTACTGATGCCGAGTTCAGCGATTGGCGCGATGGTTTCCGGAGTGTTCAGGGTGATCGAAGCCAGCAACGGCAGACGGTCGGCCAGCATTGCGATACCGAACGGACCGACGGCAATGCCAACCAATATGAAGCCAAGCACCGGGCTCAGCCGCATCCGATGGAACACGGGTATGACCAAGGCGGCAGCGGCGAGGATGATCAGGGCCGGCTTGAACAGCCCCGGATCGATGTGCGCGCCCAGACGTCAGTACCCGAGCGCGAACAGAAAGCCGTGGAACGCCTGCGATACGAGACCCGGCGTTTGGATCCCGGCGAAATGGCCGGAATTGATTTCGAGATATTCAGCCCCGGGGATTTGCTGCGCCAACGCCTTGACCGCCGCCGGCGGGCGCAGCTTGTCGTGCCTGCAGCCGATTACCAGCGTGGGACAGGCGATGCGGGACAATTCCTCGGTCACGGTGGAATCAGCCAGCATGCGGTTGATCGCTGCAAAGCTGTGCGGATCGTTGGCGAGCCAGCGAGCTCGGAACCTGCGGAAGTCCTCGGCGTTGTGACGCACCTCAGGAGGGTAGGAGGCGGCAAGGCCGGCTTCAACGATACCGCGCATGCCTTGCGTCTCGGCTGCTGTCGCGCGATCCAGAGTTGCCTGGCGGCGATCCGCCGCGACGCCGGTGGCGGGGCTGGTGACGATCAGGGCGGCGGTGCGCGCGGCGTGGCGGACGGCGAAGTGGATGGCGATCGCGCCGCCGACCGCCGTGCCGGCGAGTGCCACCTTTCCCACGATGCCGGTCGCATCCAGCAGTGTCGCAAGGTCGTCGGCCATGTCATCGAAGGTCACGCGACCGAGGATCTTCTCCGACAGGCCAGCGCCGCGCGTGTCGTAGCGAAGCACCCGACGGGTGTTGTTGAGCGCCGGCAAGACCAGATCCCAACTGTCTAACGTTCCACCCATCTCGTGCACCAACACCAGCGTGGTGCTGCCACTGCCGGAGAGTTCGTAGCGCAGGCTGGTGCCGTTGACCTCGATCCAGTTCATCGCGTTCCCTCCTCGGTCGCAGAATGCCACAGTGCGGCGACCGAGGACATGGTGGTAGGGCCGAGGACATGATGAAGCTGCACTGGTCGCCGCGATCACCCTATGTGCGCAAGGTGATGATTGTCGCGCACGAACTCGGACTGGCGGATCGTCTCGAGACAGTGCGCACGGTGGTGGGAGGAACGACACCGCATCTGGCACTGATGCGCGAGAACCCGCTGGGAAAGATTCCCACGCTGGTGATGGAAGATGGCTCGGTGCTGTACGATTCACCGGTCATCTGTGAGTTTCTTGATACGCTCCACGACGGGCCGAAGCTGTTTCCATCCTGGCCCGAACGATTGACCGCCCTGCGTCGGCTGGCGTTGGGAGACGGCATGCTGGACATCGCGCTGGCATGGGTCGGCGAACGCTTCCGGCCAAAGGAAAAGCAGAGCATGCCGCACAGCACGCTGTGGGAAGCAAAGATACGCGCGTGCGTGGACGCGCTCGAAACCGAGGCTGGCCCGCTTGCCGCTGAGGCCCTGGCGATCGGGCATATCGCGATCGGCGTTGCACTGTCATATCTGGATTTTCGCTTCGACGATCTGCAGTGGCGGGAAGGGCACGAGCGGCTGGCGGCATGGCACGCCTCCTTCGATGCTCGACCATCGGTCACCGCCTCTCCGGTGGTGGATGACCGGTGATCGATAGCAGGGAGGCAGCGGCAGGGATCAGGAGGACGAGCGAATCGGCCGATGAGCTGCTGCCGTTCGGTCGCGAGCAACCCGCATCAGCGCCAGCATCATCGCGATGACCAGAGCATATGCGAGCAACTGCGCCACGTCTGGCGTCGCGGTATAGCCGATGAGGGTATGCAGCAGCCGACCGACCATAGTGTCGTCACCGAGCAGCCACGAGGTATCCCAGACCGGCGTGGCCAGGCCCGGCAGGTAGTCTGCCTGTTGCAGGAAGACGACTGCCTGGGCTGCTAGGCCGGCGGCCAGCAGGGTGATCAACCCCGTCGTGACCGCAAACAGGCGGTGCGCCGGAACCGCCAGCAAGCCGAGATAGATCAGGGCCGATAACACGGCGCCGAGGCCAATGCCGATGACACCCCCGCCCAGCATCCCAGCGATCGTGGTCCCGCCGGCGGCGGACACGCCGTAGAGGAACAGCACGACCTCCGAGCCCTCGCGCAGCACCGCGATCCCGACGACGATCGCGAGCGCTGTCAGCGGCCGCTCCCCGGCGGCGACGGCACTTCCAACGGCACGGACTTCGCGTGCCAGCTCGCGGCCGTGGCTCGCCATCCAGGTATTGTGCCAGGTGAGCATGGCGACCGCCGTCAGCAGTATTGTGGCATTGAACAATTCCTGGCCGGAGCCGCTGAACAAAGCCCCAAGTTCGCCTGCGAAGGCGGCGACTACACAGGCGCCCAAGACTCCGCCAAGGACGCCGGCACCAACCCACAGCCCGCGCCGGGGAACCGACCGAGTTGCCGCCAGGACTATGCCGACGATCAGGCCGGCCTCGATGACCTCACGGAAGACAATGATCAGGCTCGCGAGCATCAGCGCCTCTAGATGCGACACGTTCGCAATTGGAATTAGGCGAGCACTCGCCTTTGGTCAACCGTGTTGGAGCCACCGGATGCGATTGGCATGCGCGCATCCGGCGCATACCTGGCGATGATGGAGGCCCACTCCGTGTCAAAGCGCGCTCCTTGCAGTTGTCACTGTCGCTTACTTCGCCGGACGATCATGGTATCTGCGAGGCGGTGTAGGAGTCGGCTCCTCCCGCGATGACGATGCGATTTCTGTTGGCGGAGAGGGAGGGATTCGAACCCTCGGTACCCGCAAGGGGTACAACGGTTTTCGAGACCGCCCCGATCGACCGCTCCGGCACCTCTCCGGTTGACGGACCAGTTTATAGGGGTGGCCCGACCATTCGCAACTCAGTGGATCGCGACAAAAAGCTGAGGATGCTGACGATGAATAGCCTGACGGTCTGAAATACCGATCGATGGTGCTAGCGGCGTTGAAGTTGCCCATCCTGCCGACGAGAGGCTATAAAGAAACGGTGCCGACGTAGCTCAGCGGTAGAGCAACTGATTCGTAATCAGTAGGCCCTCGGTTCAAGTCCGAGCGTCGGCACCAGATAGCAGTTATTGGGGGTCGACTGGGGGTCTAAGGCCAGGCAGCCCGCCAGGACGCGACCAAAATGCCGACAGAACCATCGCAAAAACCGCTCCAGTTCCTTGCGCTTCCGCGCATCATACCGTGTCGATACACGAGGTATCGCGCCATCAGCCCTGGCTGGAAGAAGCGATCATGCTCGGCCGGCCGGCTGCAACGAGTTGTGCCATGACCTATGGCGTCCAGTCCGCCAATGTCCGGTATCATTTCCCCTCCTGTCAGTTCATGTTGCCCTAGCAGCGTGGTGTGAAGGCGCGGGCAGAAATTAAACGAGAGAACCGCCGCAAACGCCAAAATCCTGGCGTTGCCATACCGGCGATCAAAGCAGAAAGCGCATTTTGCTGGAGTGTGTATTAGGGAAACCTCGATATCACGCGCGTCCGCCATGGGGTGGCCTTCCTGCGGATTGGTTCTGCATTGCGACAAAAGTATCTGCAAGTTTCGCCGTTCGTCGTTGAAGAGTTCATTTGCACACTGGCTGCCTTGTCAAAGGGTGTCCGAGGGATCGGTGGACAGCATCGATTAGCTGCGGCAAGCCGAAAGCGCCCTTAAATAGGTGCTCCATACTAACCCCCAAACTTTTCGCGTCAGTGTCGAAGCAGAACTCGACTCTCCAATTCCAGCTCAGCACCTCATAGGATTTGATCTCCAAGGTGCATCTGAAGCCAAGAGGAGCTACGAACTCCTCCATTTTGGTTTGGCGCTCGCGAGGGATGCGCTCGGGTTGTGCCGCCGTGCCACGAATGCTCTCCTCGGCCGCTCTAATTACCTGTGCCTCGGTCATTCCCCATTGCGTGAATGCCCAGTCGGCATGTGCCGACACAGCTCCGATCCCACTGGATCCCAGTGCCGCTATTACGAAGGCAGAGACGTTGTGCTCAAGGCGATTGTCCGCGGGTAGTAGTTGCCTGATGTGCCACGTCATCGAAAAATGCATGGCCGCAGAAGCGGCAGATTTTTGCTGCTGCCTTCACCGTCTCGGCACACATCGGACAGACTTTCGTGTCGATCTCCGGTGTATGTTGAGCCCGCCACCATGCCGCTGCTTCAGGTGAAATTCGGCCCAGGTTGACCTGCGGCGTCTTGGCACGACCACCACTCAGCGCCTGCCCGCAATGACGGCAGCGTATTGCTTCTGCATTACTCCAGCCGCGGCAGGCCGGACATTCGCGCATTGTATCCGGGTTTGGCCCAACAACTAGTGCCGTCGGAAGTGCTACTATGAACAACAAGGACCCGAACAGCCACCAGCCCAAGAAGATGCGACCCTTCTTTTGTGCGATTGCTGCGGGGATCAGACCGAGCAAGATGGCGAAGATCAGGATTTCCATAGCATGGTCCGACCCCTGTTCACGGGCGCCAGGTTCCTCATAGATCGTAACAACGCGTTGATTTTGCATCAAGCTAAAGCGCATGGCTTGCTGGTGACGGCGCTGGTGACTGACGGCCTGCCACCAGGCGTCTAATGAAGGGCCGTTGCTCTCCGACGGCGGATCCGGTCGTGATGTCTATTTGTCGGATTTAATCTCCACGTCTGGTTCCCGGTTTGCCAGTGTGTGGATTACCGTTGCCCTTCGTAGAGTAGTTGTCCTTTCGAGAGCTATTTGGAATCGTCGCATAATGACCGGTAACGGTCGTCCCGTCCTTCCGGGTGTATCCATGGACATAATGACTGCCAGAATTCACATGACCGGATCCGCTGCTATAGCTCTGAGAATGGCCCGACGAGTGTCCACTCCAGGCCAGGGCTAGCAGTGGACCGCTTACCAGCAGCGCCAACGCTAGAAATGCAATCCGGAGGCTTCTGCAGATTGGCATCGATACGATCGCTCAGCTGGCTGTCATTGGCAGCGGGGAAACGGGCCGTTCGCTGGAGGATCAGTAACCACGCACCGCTCCGCTTGCTGAATCTGTGGTGCGAGTGTGATGGTTAGTGGATTGGGTTGCAGATCGTAGACGGCCCCCGGTCCCGTAATCGATCAGCCCGCCGAGCATGACGCCACCGCCGGCCAACATAGGCATCATCGTTGCCGTCTGTGTGGCGTAGGCATCCTTCGTGATGGTGATGA
>JBKPSV010000296.1:0-10402 GCA_046735215.1 Pseudomonadota bacterium
AGACAGGAAAGCCACCACAAGCATCCGGGAATCCCCTATGCGCGTCAGACACACGCCGTCCGAAATATTCACAAGACCTGCGGCTTCTGCAATTTGATTGATTCTGCAGAGACGATGGAATGCACATCGTTTGGAGAGGGCGACGCAAATGCCAATGCATGATGCTTTCGACCTGACACGGCTTGAACGGATGGAACGGCGGCTCCAGGCGCTAGAAGACGCCGAGGCGATCCGAAATCTTAAGTCGCGCTACGCGGCCCTGTGCGATGACAACTATGATGCGAACGGGATTGCGGCGCTTTTTGCTGAGGACGCAACCTGGGAAAGCCCAGGCCTCGGTCGGTTCGAAGGCCGCGATGCAATTCGCTGCTTCTTTCAGGGCGCAGCCGGAATTTTCACGTTCGCCATTCATTACAGCCTGAATAGCCAGATCTACGTGGCAGGCGATACGGCATGGGCACAGTGGTATCTCTTCATGCCGTGTACGCTGGCGGATGAAGATCGCGCCATGTGGCGGGCCAGCATTGACCACGAGCGATACCGGCGTGTGGATGGACCCTGGCTCTTTTCGGAGAAGCGCTCGAAGCCGTTGATGAACGTCCTATTCAAGGACGGATGGGAGCAGCGCCGATTCGTCTGAGTTGGGATCAAGATCGACGGCTGGTTATCGGCTTCTCGGTGAGCAGCACTGGAACAGCAACTGCCGCGCAGCCGTCTGGACCTGCGATCGCGCGATCGGTGCGAATGTCAGCGGCGGCGTCTGCGAGCCGGCACAATACGATAGCGTTGCGACCCCAGGGCTTCCCGGTTCGCAACTTGCGTCGGCCGAGTGCCATTTAGCACGGCGACGATGTCGTCGCGCACCGCCGGTGATATCCGGTAATACTGGTGGCTCTGGAAATCTTGTGAGATGTCGATTACGTCACTTACATCGATCGCCGAGACCTTGTCGCTGATCGAGCCCATATTGTCCGGGCCATCGGTCCCCAGCCGAGGTCCGTTGAATTTGGTGACGCGACTGAGTGTGGATAGGATCCAATCCTCGCGCGTGTGATAGACACTCACGCCGCCTGCCAGCCGCGGCAGATATCGCAACTCGCGCGGGTCATCGAACGCATCCTCATCTTCGTCGGCCGCTACCAATATGATTTGCTCGAAGGTGCGGCGCAGCCGATTGGGGTCAGGAGCGTCAGTCGGCAGAGCTATCAGCATGGGGGCCGGATCAGGCTGCTCCACCGCAATGGGCGGGGCGGAAACAGCTTGCAGCGGAAGTTGCATTAATGCCTGAACCGCATGGCGAAACGCATAGTTGCCCATACTATGGCAGATCAGATGCATTGGCTGACGGCACTGTTCAGCCGGCCCCAAACTATCGATGTAGTCAAAGAGGATGCGCATAGTGCGCGCCATCGCCAGGCCCGAAGCGCGCGCGGTCTCTCTGTCGTGCACGTAGTCGGCATAAGGAAGGGGTACAGGCAGCTTGCTGCCGCGTGAGGGCCAGTTGAACGAAAATACGTTCATGTCTACACCATAGAAGTCAAGGATTGTACCTGCGCGTTCAATCGCGTCGGAGAAGCTGTTGCTGAAACCGTGAATGACGACCAGTGTGGGACGACCTTTCCCTTTCATACTTTCGCGCAGCTTGCCGAAGATATCGCGGCTGCCCCGCGTCTGGTTCGGTCCGATGAGCTGCTCCGGCGCGACATAAAGCGAGTCCGCCACGATTTGAGCCCGGCTCCGGGTTACCTGCACATCGGCGCTGCCGAAACGGACAGCCGTGCCATCAATCGGTCCGGGATCCGAGCCGAATCCCACAATCCGCCCTCCGCTGGCATCAGTCTCCGGCATTCGGTTGGTCGCAAAATAGACGGTATAGGTGCCTGCCACGTCCTGCTCCTGCGAAGTTTGATCAGTGGGATCATTGTCAATGCACAAATGTTGCACCGGCCAGAGCATATCCAGCGCGCCGTGCCGGATGTAAGATGTCCAGCCATCAACGGGAGGTACCAATGCCAAAGATCGAACCTTACGCTGCGCCGGGTGTCTATGATCCCCCAATGTATTCGCAGGCAGTCAAGGTGACGGGCACCGAGACGACCCTCTTCATCGCTGGCCAAGTCGCCTATGGCCCGGAAGGGGCTCCGATGCACGCAGGCGATTTCAAGGCGCAGGCTCGGGCGGCGTTGCAATGCCTCAAGGCACAGGTCGAGGCCGGTGGCGGCACGATGGCCAATATTGTCAAAGTGAATACCTACCTCACCGACATCAGGCACCGCGCCGACTACGGACCGATCCGCGAGGAGTTCTTCGGGAGGAAGATGCCAGCGCACACGCTCGTGGCGGTCACAGCGCTTGCAGCACCTGAGTTCCTGATTGAGATCGAGGCCATCGCCGTGTTGTAGCGGATCCGGACCGTGTAACGGGGCTTGCCGGGAAGTTGGCGCAACGAAATCGGGCGTCGAGCGCCGCGATACGGCACCTCAACGACTGGCACTGGCTTGGGTGTCAAGGACCATCTGTCTGATAAGGCCACTGATGTCGCAGGCCAGATCGGGTGTCCACCGCCGTTCCGTGCACTCACCGAAAATGATCGTCGATCTGATAGTAGAGTGCATGTTCAGCCTCCGGCAGAGGCTGCGAATGAACCTCGGCAATCCAGTCCATGAACTATGATCAAGAGCCGTGCACTTACCTGTGGCCTATCTTCTCTCAGAGCAGCGGTTAGCATCGGCAGCGGGATGGAAATCACGAAGGAGGAATTGGGATGCCGACAAAGCGGATTGAGCAGCTGGCGCCCGAACTGGAGAAGATAGTCTCCGTATCAGAGCCCATCGACGATCTGGCAGACGGATTTGGTGGTCCTCAGGGCCCAGCCGAAGGTCCTCTATGGTGGCATGAGGGCGGCTATCTCCTGTTCAGCGACATCCACAATAACCGACGGATGAAATATGTCCCCGGTAGCGGGGTGAGCATTTTCCAGGAGCCGACCAACCGGGCCAACGGACTGACCAGAGACTTACAAGGACGGCTCATTGCATGCGAGCATGATTCGCGACGGGTTACCCGGCAGGAGCTCGATGGCAGCATCACCGTGATCGCCAACAGCTTCCAGGGACGCCAGCTCAACAGGCCGAATGATGTTGTGGTCAAGTCTGACGGCTGCATCTACTTCACCGATCCCTGGACGAGCCCGATGCCGCCCCAGCAATGGGATCTGACCTTTTCCGGCGTATATCGGATCACGCCCGATCTAGGCACGACGACGCTGCTTGTCGCCGACTTCGTCCTGCCGAATGGCCTTGCGTTCTCACCGGATGAAAGCGTGCTATACATCAATGACTCGCGCCGCGGCCATATCCGGGCATTTGACCTGCAGCCCAATGGCATCTTGGCCAAGCATACAGACCGTGTGTTTGTCGAACTTCACGGCGACGAACCAGGTGTGCCAGATGGTATGAAGGTGGACGTCGAGGGCAACGTCTATTGCGGTGGCGCAGGTGGATTATGGATCATGGACCGAAAGGGCAAGAAGCTCGGCCGCATAGTTCACGGCGCACCGGCCACGACCAATTTGGGGTTTGGTGGCACGGACTGGAGAACGCTGTACTTCACCAGTCGAAACCATCTAGGTACTGTCAAGGTGAAAATTCCCGGCGTTGCAGTTCCCACCCGAAAGCCATAGTCGATGTAGCGATCCCTGTTGGGCGAGATACTGGCGCATCCAGTGCCACGCACCAGCAGGGATCGGGCTGGCAGCATGTGGTGATCTACGTCACTGACTTTGCGCGCATAGTGGGTCTCCATCAGTGTTCCGATTTCGCAGTAGGAACCGATGGAACCGATCGATGTTTTCATGAGCCTATTCGTGGGCATGTGCATTGGCCTGGCTGGCTTGAGCTTCGTCTTTTCCTGATTGCCGGTCGAGCGCCATCAAGGGTCGCGCCAGCGGCGGGTCCATGTGCTGGGGCCGCACTCAAGCACGAGTTCTCGACACGGCCGCGACGAGTTGCCAGCATTCAGCAGCAGTGCCTGCCTAAGTTCCGGCAGCCGCACGAACAGCAGTGTGCCATGCAAAAGGCGGCGCTGCGGGTAGCCTTCTGGTGGGATCGGCCGCCGGCCACTCGCTTCGATGCACTTCTCGGGATCGTGGGACTTGGGAACCATAGGCGAACTGCGCTGTTTCGGCTTTTCGCACAACCGTCGCTGGCCCCTCTTTGATCGGTTGCGATCAACGCTCATCATGTTCTAAGTCGTGATCAATGCTTCACCGGTCGAAGGCAACGATCAGACGGCGCAAATGGCAACTGGTCAGTCCGCAAGGTGTCGGGCCGTGCCGCGGTGGCAACCGACGACAGTCGTTCGGCTCAGCATCTGGCTCCACGTCGTGGTGGTCCTGACGGGCGTGGCGTGGCCCACGCTATGGCCATGGCTGCTGATGGTCGTGCTGAGCAACCATCTGCTCCTTGGCCTCTCTGGCATGCGGCCGCGCAGCCAATTCCTCGGAGAAAATCTGTTCAGGCTGCCGCCGAGCAGTTGTGCAATGAGTCACGTGGCTATCACCTTCGATGATGGGCCGGATCCTGACGTAACGCCGATCGTGCTCGACCTGCTGGACGACTATGCTGCCAAGGCAAGCTTCTTTTGCATCGGCCAACGTGTTGCTGCGCACCCGGAAATCGTGCGCGATATCATCCGTCGTGGGCATAGCGTGGAGAACCACAGCTACCGGCACCCTCTCGCCTTTGCGTGCTTTTCGCCATCCGCATTGATGCGTGAGATTGAGAAGACGGGGACAGAAATTCTTGCAGTCACTGACACTCAACCGGCGTTCTTCCGGGCACCGATGGGCCTGCGCAGCCCGCTGTTGGATCCCGTGCTAGTGCAGTCGCATCTTCACTATGTGTCCTGGACCAAACGTGGGTGGGATTGCTTCAGCCGAAACCCCGCCGCAGTGCTGAACCGCTTGATCCGGGGCCTCTCCGCTGGAGATGTGCTCCTGCTGCACGATGGGTCCTGCGCCAGGACACGCAAAGGCGAGCCAATCGTCCTGGCCGTACTCCCGTCGCTGCTGGAACATCTCACCCAACGCGGACTTCGGCCTGTCTCTCTGCCGATGGCGTGTGCGGACCCATGACAGCTCCGATCAGATCACACCGCGTGCTCGCCCAGTACTATGCTTCTCTCGATGAGCGGCCCAGCTACACCCAATCGTTGTTCGACGCCACGGCCTGTCACTACGACCGCATTGACCGGATATTTTCTCTTGGGTCGGGCGGATGGTACCGCTGTCATGCCTTGCGACGCAGCGGCCTCCGTCCCGGAATGCGCGTGCTCGATGTCGCTGTTGGCACCGGACTCATGGCCCACGCTGCATTGCGGGTCACAGAAGGTCGTGCCGACGTGGTCGGACTCGATGTCAGCCAGAACATGCTCACGGAAACTCAATGCACACTGCGTATCCCGCTGATAAGGGCGCAGGCGGAACAGTTGCCTGTCGCCGAGGCCAGTGTCGACTTCGTCAGCATGGGTTATGCACTGCGGCATATCGCTGATCTCGCCTCCACCTTCCAGGAGTTTCTGCGCGTCCTGCGCCCTGGGGGCATTCTGCTGCTGCTGGAGATCGCTCGTCCCGAAGGTCGGATCATGCATGGGCTGACCAGCTGGTATCTCGGCCGCTTCGTCCCATCGATATGTCGTTTGCTCATGCCACGCACGTCGTCGGCCACCCTGATGCGCTACTTCTGGACCACAATCGAGCACTGCGTCCCACCAGGCGTCATCCTGGGCGAGCTGGCGGCCAACGGCTTCGTCGAGGTCGACTGCGTTACCGACGTGGAAGTGTTCCGCGCCTACCACGCGCGCAAACCCGGCTAGTCCTACACGCTAGACATCGTTACCACGACGATGGAACGTATTGCTCTTGCCGCGATCCTCCAAGGTCGGGCGCGGACCGGGTTCGATTCGCCGCCAGCTCACGTCGTTGTGGTCGCCCGTGATCTCGATCGTGCCACCTGGTATGACATCGATGAAGACGTCATTATGCGCGCCACTGACGCGCACGAAGCGGCATGGTCCGGTCAGTGTCATGGAATTGCGGTTACCGGCAAGATCGATCGGTCGGCCATCGCACCGAACCGTCTGCTTCGTTCGGGACGTCACGTACTGCACGACGCCATCGGCGGACAACACTGGCGGCTGCGGCTCGTTGGTGCAGGCGGCACCCGATACTAGGCAGATCAAGACGATCTTGGTCGCGGTAAACCTCATGACGTCTCTGTCCCCATTGTCCCACATATCGTAGGCTAGCACTCGACAAATGGTTCGTGCAGGGGTGGATATGATTGCTGCTAGGCGGCGGCTGTTGTCCGGTATCGCTGCCGTACTGGTGGCGACCAAACTCGCCCATGGTGAATCTAATCTCGGATGGGCAGCTGCCTTCATCCGGCGCAGTGGCGATGAGCTGTCATCGATCATGGCGAAGGCCAGTTCCACCGAGGCGCGACGTCGACTGCTTCAGCCATTCATCGATCGCGTGGTCGACGTCGACACGGTCGCCCGCTTCTGCCTGGGTCGGTTCTGGCGGCAGGCCACGGCGAAGCAGCAACAGGACTACCTACGCCTGTTCCATTCGGTTCTGATGAACGCAGTTCTGGCTCGTGTCGGCGATTATGAACGCAACGAGGTGCGTGTCGCCGTGGAGCGACCCGAGATGCGCGATGGATATGTGCAGGTACCGACCGTGGTTGAGCGGACCGGCAATCCACCGGCTCGAGTGATCTGGGTCGTCAGCCCGGATGCGGACGATCCACGCATCATCGACCTTCTTGCGGAGGGGGCGAGCCTTCGTCTCACGGTACGCGGCGACTACAGTGCGTTTCTGGCCCGGCATGACAGCGATCTCGACGCGCTGATCGAGGCGTTGCGACAACAGGCGTGCGACGGCTGCACAACTACGAAACCGGGCGGCCGATGATCAGCACGTTTGCAAATGGAGTGCCTTGCCAGCAAGGGGCGACCGACGCCGCAAAACCCGCCTCGTCGAGCGTCCGCAAGATGCAGGATACAGAACGCGCCGCGACATGCTGACCGGAATGAGACGACACCCTGCGCACCAGCTTCTCTAGGCCGACTGTCACTCGACTCCGCAACCCGCGATTAGGATCGAGTGTGCGGATGATGATACGTTGCCGTGCCGCAAGGATTGCAGCCTGCAGCACCGCCATCTGCACCTGCGGTTCAAGCTGATAGAGAACATCAACCAGCAGCACCGTCGTCCCGTTGGGCACATCCTGACACTGCGCCAGATCCTGCACGGTGGCCGTGAAGGCAAGCCCGTTCGCCGCGCGCTGCGCCTGCCGCAGATGCCCCGCATTACAGTCGAGACCCAACACCGATCGCGCAATTCCCGCGTCGAGCAGCGCCACCGCCAACTGGCCACGGCCGCAACCGATGTCGACCACATCGCCGAACGCTTCCGCGGCGGCCAGCGCCAGTACCTCGCGGTGCACGGGGTCTCTGCGCAATTTCGCCGCCACGTAGTGCCGCGCAAAGCGCCCGCAGTCCCGATAGCGCCGCGCCACGCGCTCGAACAGAGCTGCCAGGTCGGGTTGCGGACTGCTAACCTTCTCCGGCATGGCGCTCGACAATGATGACCTGGAGCCGGTACGGATCGGACAGGATGGCTTTGCGATGCTTGGCCTCTCCGGTGCAATCATGTTGCTGTCGCTTGGCACGACCCTCCTACTGGCGTTCGGTTATGTGCTACGCGTCGCATGGCACACTCCTACCGACGGGCCGCCGCCGGCCCGCATCATCGTGCTCGGCATGCGATTGAACCGAGACCGCAAACCGCGCCGGTGCTATCAGGCCCGGCTCGATCGGGCGCTGATATTGTGGCGGCGTTGCCAGCGGTGCCAGATCATCATTCTCGGAGGGGTAACCATGCCGGGCGCACTGTCGGAGGCGGCGGCAGGAGCCGCATGGCTTCGCGCACGAGGCGTGCGCGCGAACTCCATAGAAACGGAGGATCGCTCGCGTCATACGCTGGAAAATCTCTTGTTGTACCGCAATCGGTGTACGACAGAGCGGGCGGAGCCACCCCTTCTGGTCACCAGCCGCTTCCATATGGCGCGCAGTTCGCTGCTGGCCTCTGGTCTGCACATCGCCCACCGACGCTGCGCCGCGGAGAAGGACCGGGTGGCAACGTTGTTGCACTTGCCGCGCATGCTGCACGAGGCGCTGCTGATCCACTGGTATATGACGGGACGTAGCTTCGCCCGGCTGGCCCGGAACAAGCGCATCGCTGCCCGAATTATGTGATGCCAAGGAACTGCGCGTCAGCCGGAGCCGGCTCCGACTGCGCCGCGCGGCGACTGTCCAATGCGCAGGCCCAGCCGGTCAGCCACAGAGAGGAGATTGAACGCCACGCGGAACGCTAATACAGGCATCCTGAACTCCGGCCGTAAGTCCAGATTGCCGGCAAGCAATGACACCAGACCGTCGCGCATACGGAACACATTGCGCGGCGCCATCAGCATGTTGCGCAGCACCGGATCGTTGATCCGATAGATGAGCCAGCACAGCCGGTTCATGGCACGGCAGAGTCGCCGCTCGGATTGCTGTGCAATCTTGCGTCCGGCTGCAGGGTCATCCAGCCAGACATTGGCGACATTGGCTCCGAGTTCCCCTCCGCTCATAGCGAGCATGACACCGCTCGAGAATACCGGATCAATGAAGGCAAAGGCATCGCCGATCATCATGTAGCCTTCACCCCAGCCACCACACGCGCGATACGAATAGTTGCTGGCCGTCATCACACTCGATGCGAGTTCCGCCTCCCGCATTCGTTCGCTCAGCGTCCTGCTCTGCCTGATCCGATCGAACAGGAAATCCTGTAAACCACCGCGCCGCGCCTTGAACGCGGCTGGGGTGCCGACGAAGCCCACGCTGATGATCTCGTCTCGCAACGGGATGACCCAGAACCATCCATCCTTCGTCAGATGGATGGAAATGCAGCCCACCATGTCGCCTTCGGTCCGACACTTGACGTGGCGGAAATGGCCATATACCGCCGCTGTGTTGTTGCGCTTGTCGGTTTTCTTCTTGTCCAGCTGATTGGCCATGAATGTGTCACGACCGGACGCGTCGAGCACGAAGCGTGGGGTGAAAGAACGCAAAGCGCCATCCTCGTGACGCGCTGTTACACGGGCGCGGGCGGCATCGTTGTTGTCTCGCGGCAGGACCACGTCGACCACGCGCATGCGCTCCATGGCGCGCGCGCCGCTGCGCTGGGCATTGGCGAACAGCGCCATGTCGAACTGCGATCGCCGCACATGATAGCTGTATGTGAATTTCTGCTCGATGCCGGTCGCGAAGTTGAAGTCCACGCTCTGGCCGGTCTCGTCGGAGATGAACTCGGCGCCCGGCTTGAAAACGCCCATGGCGCGGATCTCGTCGTGCATTCCCAGGCGCTCGAAGATCGCGACGTTACACGGCAGCAGGGATTCACCGATGTGGAACCGTGGATGCGCATCCTTTTCCAGCAGGACGACATCCCTGCCGCTTTTCGCAAGCAGGGCGGCTGCGGTCGATCCGGCGGGGCCACCACCTATGATCAGCACATCGCACGACTCAGGTGCCTCCACGAACGATGTTTCCTCGCAGTTGCAAGCGCATCGAACCATACATGAGTGGCGCGGCACAACAACCAGATCGGATTCACATCGTCATTCCGGCCTTCAATGAGGCGGCGACGATCGGCGAGATTGTTCGCCAATGCCATGCTGTAATCGACTCCCCATTTGTCATAGTGGTGGACGACGGGTCGCGCGACGACACCGCGCTTATTGCCCAGAGGAACGGCGCCAGAGTGCTGCGCCACGCCGACAATCAAGGGAAGGGCATGAGCCTGATGGACGGGATGCGTGTGGCCTTCGCCGAGGGTGCCGCCGCCGCCACCACGTTGGACGGCGATGGGCAGCATCGTCCGCAGGATCTGCCACGTCTCCTGAAATGCAGTCAGGATTGGCCCGAGCACATCGTGATGGGCTCTCGCCGCATCAGCAGCAGGGCAGCTCCGCGTGCGCGCCGTATCGCCAACCGGGTCGCCGACTTCTGGGTCTCATGGGCCGCCCGACATCCGATTGATGACAGTCAGTCTGGGTTCCGCGTCTATCCTCGTCGCGTGATGCGCTTGATCGCAGAACGGCCGTCCCTGGCGCACGGCTTCGCTTTCGAAAGCGAAATACTCATCGAGGCGGGGCGTATCGGCATCCTCACCGTCGCCGTCGATATTCCCACGATCTATGGCGACGTACTGCAGCGCCGCAGCCACTTTCAGCCAGTGGCCGACACCACCAAGATCGTCCTGATGGTCGGCGCAAAACTCCTGGCGTGGAAAATG
>JBKPSV010000297.1:0-13290 GCA_046735215.1 Pseudomonadota bacterium
GAGCGCTCGGAAGGCCGCGATCTCGGGCTGCGCGTATTCCTTGGGCAGCGGGCGGCGATCGTGTCTTCCAGCGCCATCGACCCCGCCGGCTTCACCGAGCTCGCCGAACGGGCGGTCGCGATGGCGAAAGTGGTGCCGGAAGATCCATATGCCGGTCTCGCAGAGACTGCCGCTGCGCCGGAGCCGGCGGCGCTAGACTTGGAAGACCCGACGGAGCCTTCTACCGAGGACCTGCTGAACCGCGCTGCCGCCGCCGAAGAAGCCGCATTGGCGGTGCCTGGGATCACCAACTCAGAGGGCGCGGAGGCGGGTTTCTCGCGCACCGAGGCGTTTTTGGTCACCTCGGCTGGCTTCACTGGCCGTCATGCGCGCACCGGCCATTCGGTGTCCAGCACTGCCCTTGCTGGCAGCGGCACGGCAATGCAGCGGGACTACGATTACCACTCTACAATACACCTGTCCGACCTCGATGAGCCGGCGGCGATCGGTCGCAGCGCCGGCGAACGGGCGGTGGTACGGCTGAACCCCACCCGGCCGAAGACGGCGAAGCTGCCGGTAGTGTACGATCCGCGTGTCGCAGGCAGCCTGCTCGGGCATCTGGTCGGAGCAATCAGTGGGGCGTCGGTGGCGCGCGGGACGACGTTCCTGAAGGATCGCCTGGGAACGCGCATTTTTCGCGATACGATCGAAATCCATGACGATCCACGTCGGGTGCGCGGGCTGCGCTCGCGCATCTTCGACGGCGAGGGAACTCCCACTGCCGCGCGCGATATCGTTGCAGCAGGTGTGCTGACCACCTGGCTGCTGGATAGCCGGTCGGCACGGCAGCTCGGCATGCAGTCCACCGGCCACGCAACGCGCGGTACCGGCGGACCACCCGCGCCGGGGCCGACCAACCTGTACCTTGCGCCCGGAGAGATGACGCCGGCGGAGCTGATGGCGGACATCAAGCTGGGGCTCTACATCACCGAGATGATCGGCATGGGCGTGAACGGGGTGACCGGCGACTACAGCCGTGGCGCGTCCGGCTTCATGATCCGGGACGGTGCGATCGCCGAGCCGGTGGCGGAGATCACCGTCGCCGGTAATCTGATCGAGATGTTCGGGCACCTGACGCCGGCCAACGACCTACGGTTCCGGCGGGGCATGGACGCGCCGACTGTGCGGGTCGAAGGGATGACGATGGCTGGCGCCTGACGCGCACCAGCACCATATTCTGCGCATGATCACGAAGCAGAGAAAAACAATGCGACGGACGTCTTTGGGATTGGCGGCGGTATCCGCCTTGACCCTCGCACTGGCGCCGGGCCTTGCGGATGCTCGCGCTGGCGGCGGCAGTTCGTACGGCAGCCGTGGCAGCATGACGTGGTCGTCTCCTCCGTCGACTAGGACTGCGCCCAACGCGGCGCCAATGCAGCGCAGCGCAACACCGAACAACCCGTCCCCTGGCTACGGCGGCTATAGTGCGCCTGGCTATGCGCCGCGCTCCGGCTTCATGTCGGGGCTGATGGGCGGCCTGATCGGTGCGGGGCTTGGCGGGTTGCTGCTCGGCCACGGCTTCTTCGGCGGCATGATGGGCTTCGGCGGCTTCCTGGGCTTCCTGCTGCAGATCTTGCTGATCGTGCTTCTGGTGCGATTCCTGATCGGCCTGTACCGCCGCTCTTCGCCAGCCTTGGCCGGCGGCCCCAACATCTTCGCCCGCGGCGGCAGCGAAGCGCCGCGGATGGGTGGTGGAGGCTTCGCGCGACCGGGTGGACCGCCGCCGTTGCAGATCGCTCCGCAGGACTACCAGGCTTTCGAGCAACTGCTGCAGGGAGTCCAGGATGGCTGGAGCCGGCAGGACCTGAACGCGCTGCGCGCAATGGTGACGCCGGAGATGCTTGGCTACTTCTCGGAGCAGCTTGCCGAGCAGGCCAGCCGCGGCGTGCGCAACGAGGTGACGAACGTGCGCCTGCTGCAAGGCGACCTGGCGCAGGCGTGGAGCGAAGGCGGCCGCGAGTATGCCTCGGTGGCAATGCGGTTCTCGATGGTTGACGTGACCGTGGACGCCAGCGGTCGGATCGTCGACGGCAATCCGAACGAGCACGTGACCGCAATCGAGCTATGGACCTTTGTCCGCTCCCCGGGCGGGCGGTGGATCCTGTCGGCGATCCAGCAGGCGCGGTGAGAGTGAGCACACTGCACGACAATGACTTCCTGCAATGGACAGAGCAGCAGACGGAGCTGTTGCGGCGTCGCGCCGCGGGCGAGCTACCCAATGACGAGGGGTTGGACTGGCTGAACCTTGCCGAGGAGATCGAGAGCGTGGGGGCGAGCGAGAAGCGGGAAGTCCGTTCGCGCCTCATGCGCATATGTCAGCACCTGCTGAAGTGGAAATATCAGCCAGAGCGACAGTCGCGGAGCTGGGAAGCCACGATCTTTGTGCACCGTCGCGATCTTCAGGGTCTTTTCGAGGACAGCCCGTCCCTGCGGCCGTTCGCCGAGCGCGTGCTGCCGTCCGCCTTTGTCAACGGGCGCGAAGCGGCGGAGCGAGAGGCCGGTCTGCTCAACCTGCCCGATGACGTCTGTCCGTGGTCGCTGGACCAGATCTTATCGGTCGATTTTCTGCCGCACTGAGTCCAGCAGGTCGTCCGGAAACAAAGCGGCTTCCCGCATCCCTGGCTTCAATAGAATATAGTTGGTCACTCCGCACGTCCGCTTCGACGAAGGAAACCTTCGATGACCGCAATTGATCCTATTCCCTATTCCGATGCGAAGATCCGCCGCATCCTGTCGACGGTGCGCACCATTGCGATGGTTGGCGCGTCATCTAATTGGAACCGCCCCAGCTATTTCGTGATGAAATACCTGCAGGGCAAAGGGTATCGGGTTATTCCGGTAAACCCTGGGACCGCTGGCCAGGAACAGTTGGGCGAAAAGATCTACGCCAGCCTGCGCGACATCCCCGACAAGATCGACATGGTGGATATCTTCCGCGCATCGGACCAGGTGGAGCCGATCGTCGAGGACGCGATTGCTATCGGCGCAAAGGTGGTGTGGATGCAGCTTGGTGTGCGCAACGATGAGGCTGCTGCGCGCGCCGAAGCCACGGGCATCGAAGTGGTGATGAACCGCTGTCCCAAGATCGAATTTGGTCGGCTTGGCGGCGAGTTGTCGTGGAGTGGCGTCAACTCGGGGATTATCCGCAACCGCGCACCGGAGGCTCCAACCGAGCGCAAATCCAAGCCGCGCGCTTTGCCGTCGGCCAATGTGAACTACGGTTTTGAGACGCGCGCTGTGCATGCGGGTGCCGCGCCGGACCCGACGACCGGCGCACGCACGACGCCAATCTTTCAGACCACGGCTTACGTGTTCGACGACGTCGATCACGCTGCCTCGCTCTTCAATCTGCACAATTTCGGCTACATCTATTCGCGACTGACCAATCCGACCGTGGCGGTCTTGGAAGAACGCATTGCCAGCCTGGAAGGCGGACGAGCCGCCTGTGCAGCGGCGTCCGGTCACGCAGCCCAGTTCATAACCTTCGCCACCATGATGGAGCCAGGCGACGAATTCATCGCATCACGCAACCTGTACGGTGGATCGCTGACGCAGTTCGGCCTGTCGTTCAAGAAGCTCGGCTGGACCTGCCACTTTGTCGATCCGCACGATCCGGAGAATTTTCGTCGCGCACTGACGCCACGCTGTAAGGCGATCTTTCTCGAAAGTCTTGCTAATCCGGGCGGGATCATCGTCGATCTGGAAGCGGTGGCGAAGGTTGCGCACGAGGCCGGCATTCCGCTGATCGTCGATAACACGCTGGCGACGCCGTACCTGTGTCGCCCGATCGAGTGGGGCGCCGACCTGGTGGTGCATTCCACCACCAAGTTCCTTGACGGTCACGGCAATTCGCTGGGTGGCGTATTGGTCGAGAGCGGCAGGTTCGACTGGTCGCAAGGGGGAAGGTTCCCGGCACTGACCGAACCGGAACCGGCATATCACGGACTGCGCTTCTACGAGAATTTCGGCGACTTCGCATTCACCACCAAGGCGCGTGCGGTGGCGCTGCGCGACTATGGGCCGACGCTTGCGCCGATGAATGCATTCCTGACCATCACCGGGATCGAAACGCTGCACGTTCGCATGGAACGACACTGTGCCAATGCGCAGAGGGTGGCCGAGTTCCTGGAGCGGCATAAGCGCGTCGCGTGGGTTACCTATGCCGGGCTGGAATCGAGTCCATACCGTGCGCTGGCACGCAAGTATTTGCCAAAGGGCGCGGGTGCGGTGTTCACGTTCGGTGTGCGCGGCGGCTACGATGCCGGGGTGAAGCTGGTGGAGAATGTCCAACTGTTCTCACATCTGGCCAATATCGGCGATACGCGCAGCCTGATCCTGCACCCGGCGTCCACGACGCACCGGCAGCTTACGGACGAGCAACGGCTCGCTTCGGGCGCGGGGCCAGATGTGATCAGGCTGTCGATCGGGTTGGAGACGGCCGAGGACCTGATTGCGGATCTGGATCAGGCGCTGGAGGCAAGTCCCAGCGGGTAGCCACTATCGCCCATGCTGACCGCTATTCGTGGCGTGCCTGCGCCGAGATCTTCCTGTCACACTTGGTGCCGATGGTGTCTTGAGGTCGTGACGTCTCAAGCTGCTCCGCAATCGCCTGCATAACATCATCCCAACAGCGCACATTCGTCTGGCGGAACAGTCTTGCAGTTGGATACCATGGCGTGTCGCAACGATCGAGCAGCCATCGCCAGTCCGGCGCGCGCGGCAGCATGATCCACACAGGACGGCCCATCGCTCCTGCTAGATGTGCGACCGAAGTATCAACAGTAATGAGCAGGTCCAGGTTGTCGAGGATTGCCATCGTATCCTCGTAGTCGGCGATCTCGGCGCCGATGTTGATCAATGGCGCACGTCCGTACCAACCGCCGGCCTGCTCGGTCTTCGGCCCCTTCTGCAAGGCCACCAGTGCGATCCCGGCGACATCGCCCAGGTGTTGGAAGTCAGCGAGCAGTGCGGATCGGTTGCGGTCGTTGTTGTGCGTGGGACGCCCCGCCCAGATCACGCCGATGCGGCGGAAGCCGGATGGCACCAATCCGTCCAGCCGGTCGGCCCAGTGCGCGGCGCGGCCCAGATCGGCGCGCAGATACGGCGTCGGCGCAAGGACATTGTCGATGCGCGTGCCGGCAAGGCGCGGCAGGCCGGACAGCGGGCAGAATGCAGCGTAGTCAGGCGCATCGTTCCAACGAAGGAACAATCGTGCGCCAGGCGCGATCTGCCGCAACAGCGATGTCACCTCGGGGCTGCCGGCAATCGCGATGCGGGAACAGCGTTCCGCAGCCCAGGGGATGTAGCGCGCGAACTGGATGATGTCCCCAAAGCCCTGGTCGGCGATCAACAGCAGCGTGCCATCCATCAAGTGTGCGCCGTCCCATTGCGGCTTGGTGGTGGCTGGCATCAGCGGTGCGGCGCCGGGAATGCGGAAGCGCCATTCGTACTCTTGCCATCCTTCGGCCCATTCGCCCCTCAGCAGCAGCGCTTCGGCGCGGATGAAGTGCGCACCGGGCAATGACGGGTCGATGCGCAGTGCTTCAGCGGCGCAGTCCAGCGCCGCCTCGGGTTCCAGGCGGTGATAGTGGATGACGGCCTGGTTGTGCAGGCAAAGCGGATCTGCGGGAGCTAAGGCGGTGGCACGTTTTGCCGCAGCCAGCGCCTCATCCAGCCGTCCCAGCGTGCGGTAGACTTCGCAGATATTGCGCAGATAGAGCGGCGTATCGATGCCGTGCCGAAGCGAGCGCTCCATAAAGTCCAGCGCCGTGGCGATGTTGCCCTGGCGAAACGCGACGATGCCGGCGAGATGCAATGCATCTCCCTGATGTGCGTCCACGTGAAGGATATGGCCGAGCAGCCGTTGCGCATCGGCGAGGCGGCCAGCGCGCTCGTATTCGTTGGCGATGCGCAGGACCTCGCCGGTCGGCAGCGCCACTGTGCCGGGCGAGAGAGCGCGCGGCGCCGGGGTTTCCATCAGTCCACCGCGTAGCCGAGGCGCTCTATGACCGGGCGTAGGATCGGAAGTACAGGCTCGAGCTGTGTGCGATAGTGCCGATAGCGATGCACCGAGCGGTCATAAAGCGGCTCGGTCACCTGCGCATAGCTGGCAGTGCGTGCATAGCGGCGATTGTGGTGGAAGGTCAGGCAGGCCTTATCAAAAGGTTCGCCGACCAAGGCTAGCATGCTTCGAACGCTGGCTTCCTGGTTGGCGACGATGTCCTCGTAGCGGATCGGCAGGTAGCGCAGCGTCATCTCGGCGCGGTAGTGCTGTACCAGGTCCATGACGCGCACATAGTGCTGAGCGGCCGTTGTCAAATCATAGGCACAGAAGAAGCCATGGGTGAATTGATTGGAGAACGCCGAGACCATGATGTCGAGCGGGTGGCGGAGCACATGGATCAGGGGTGCCTCGGGGAACAGCAGCGCGATCAGGCCAAGATGGGTTTCGTTCAGCGGCATCTTGTCGGTGAAACGTGTTGCGCCTTCGCGCACCACGCCCATCTGCCGCACCTTCTGCAGGTAGTAGTCGCGCAGATTGTCGAGCCCTTCGCGCTGATCGCCCATCCAAAGCTCGGCCAGCGCCTCCGGGTATCCTAAAGGACTTGCCAGCATGCGCGGCATGATGGCGCTGATCTCATGGATCAGCGGCAGCTCATCCCCGGCGGCGATGTTTGGGTGCGCCGAGAGGGTCTGCTCGACCAGCGTGGTGCCCGAGCGCGGAAAGCCAAGGATGAAGATCGGCTGGGGCACATCGGTTCGTGTGCGCGCGCGCGGCAGCAGCTGCAGGCGACCCGAGACGAAAAAGCCGCGCAGCCGCTCGATCTGCTGTTGCGCGCTGTCGTCCAGATACTCCTGGCCTGACAGTTTGCGCGCCAGCCGCTTGCCTTCTGCGAACGCTGCCCAAGCAGCGTCGTAACGGCCGACCTGGTCCAGCAGCCGGCCCTTTTCCAACAGCTCGTTGGCACCGAGTTGGCCGTTGCCATCGGCTGTGCCGTCGATGATCGCCAGTGCCTCGTCGTAGCGCCGCATGCGGCCAAGCAGAACGGCGCGCGTCAGCTTTACACCCTGATCGCTGGGAAACAGTGCGTCGGCCTTATCGAGGATCGCAGCGGCGCCGTCGAAGTTGCGATCAGCCTCTTCCAGCCGCGCGTATCCGAGCAGCGTCTGGCGGATCTCTGGCGCTGCGCCGATCGATTCCTGATAGAGCGCGCGTGCCTCCTGCATGCGCCCCTGGCTCTTCAGGTTCCACGCCAGATTGGCGAGCAGGACAGGATCGCGCTGTGCGGTCAGTTCGAGCACGCGGCGATAGTGGTATTCGCCGATCTGCGGTCGGTTGGCCTCGGTCAGAATCATGCCCATCAGGTTGTGTGCCTGAGGATTCTCCGGAGCAACGCGGATAGCGTTGCGCGCATGGTGTTCGGCTTCAGCCAGGCTGCCTTTGCCCAGCAGGATCAGCGCCAGCTCGTTGGTGGCCGCCAGGTTGTTGGGATCGAGCGCGACAATGCGGCGGATCAGCGCCTCGGCCGCCTGATGCCTGCCCTGGGCTTTGCGAATTTCGTACAGGATCGACAATGCGCCTGGCCGATCAGGAGCAAGTTCCAAGACGTCGAGGCAGAGGCGCTCGGCGGTCTCGTCCGCACCTTGGCGGTGCGCCTGCATCGCACGCTCGACCAGCGGCACGAGATGGCGGATCGCTTGCGGCGGTGGCAGGGAACCGCGCTGCAGCGTGCAGCATCGCACGGCGCGCAGGCCGCTGCCGCAGGGGCATAACGCGGTGGTCGGGGCGTTCATTGCTAGGCGGGGGTTCTTGCACAACCACCAGTGGTGGGGCAAGCAGCATGCGTTCAGGCCCCGTTATCGGATTCAAGGTGGGCTAGCGACAGCTCCATCAAGCACGGCAGAAGCTGCGGGATGCAGGGAGCGTCGGAGGACCACTCGCGAGAAGGCGGGCGGGTCGATGGCTTGTCTTGACAGCCTGCTAGGCCCGCAGCTTCTGGTTCCCTGCCCAGGAGGATGCCGTGCGATGACCATCATCATTACCGCCTTCGAACGGTCACCCGATGGCGGCAAGGGACTGGCGCGGAATACGCGCGTTCGCTGGGCGCTTGAGGAAGTGGGCCAGCCATACGAGGTTCGCCTGGTCTCGTTCCGCGCGATGAAGGAACCGGCGCATCGGGCGCTGCATCCCTTCGGCCAGATTCCGACCTATGAGGAAGGCGACCTCGCCCTGTTCGAGACCGGGGCGATCGTGTTCCACATCGCCGAGCGCCATGCGGGCCTGCTGCCGGAGGGGCCCAATGACCGCGCGCGTGCGGTGACATGGATGTTCGCCGCGCTCAACACGGTGGAACCGCCGATCCTTGAACGCGAAACCGCCAGGCTTCTGGAGGGCGACAGGCCATGGAGCAGGGAGCGTCTGCCTCTGGTCGAGGATCGCGTCCGCGACCGGCTGGGCCAACTTTCCAATCGGCTCGGCGATGCCGACTGGCTCTATGGCGCGTTCAGCGCGGGCGACCTGATGATGGTGTCGGTGCTGCTCAGGCTGAAATCTTCGGGCATACTGAGCGAATATCCGAACCTTGCCGCCTATGTCGCCCGTGGGGAAGCACGCCCGGCCTACAAGCGGGCTTTCGACGCGCAATTGGCAGTTTACACCGGCAACCCAACTGCGGGCTGATCGGGTTTTGTCCTGGGTCAAAGTCGTCGTCTGAGTTTTCCGTTTAGCGGGTTATGCGATAGCGGCAACTGATCAGACAGGGACAGTAATGTCAGAGAAAGCGAAGAACTTCCAACCAGGAGGCGTGCGGGTCAGGGCATAGAACGCCGAGACGACTTCGATGGGTGTTCCATCTGCCCTGACCCTGGTTGCATGGCGCAAGATCAGATGCGCCTTCTCTGTTGAGAGAAACACCACCTCGGGGTCGAGGCCTTTGGTGTCATGCCACTGCTTCGCCGCCATCAACTCGGCAGGCTGAACCGGGTTGGTCTCCACCAAAGTAACGCGGCCATTGCCAATGTAGGCAAGCGGGTATTGGATCAGAGCATCGAGTGCTGCAACGTCGTTCGCTCGAAATGCGTCAAGATAAGCCGCGTAGGTGGCAAGCACTTCCTCTTTCAACGGCTGGGTCATGGCATTCCCTCTAGCAACGCGACTATGAAGTCCTGTCCTGGTTGGGCGCGGGTGCGGACTGCGTCATCCTGGGGCTGTGGCGCTGGTAGGTCGGAACACCCTCGGGCACGACCACCCACGGATGCTTATACGGCATAAAGATCGACACGTCCGGCGGTGGGAATGACGGGTCAGCGAAGGTGCCGACAGGAATCCCAATTTGATCGACGTTTAGAGGATGCCCCCAGAACATGGTCGAGCCGCAGTGAGGACAGAAGTAGGACTCGATGGTGCGTCCCGACTCAGCGGTCCGGCGGTATGGCTTGGGAGAGCCCTCGATCTTCACGCAACCCCTGGAGAAGTAAGCGTGCACACTGTAGGTGGTTCCGGTGCGCCGCTGGCAAACCTGACAGTGGCACATGGATACGACGTGCGGATCGCCCTCTACGGTCAAGCGGACCGCGCCACAGGCGCATGTCGCCAGTCGTGATGACATTGTTTCCTCCCATTCAGCCGCTTCGCCACGATTGCTTGCGATCAGTCCGCAATGACGAGCCGGTATCCTGCGTCATAATCCTCAAGAATGAGCAATTCGGCGTAGCGGCGCTGCCACTCGCCGGTTTCCAGGTCCCGCCTTAGACGCTGCAATCCAGCCTCGGTGTCGATGGCCCAGAAGGACGAAATGCCGGATCGGATGCGTGCGTCAAGATAGGCCACAGGTCGGCGCCAGTAGGCATAGAGGAACCCATCGCTGCAATCGTGTGGCACCAGAACCGGCGTGATCTGCACAGGGCCCAACCATCGCTCGTAGTCGGACATTGAGGGCGCCTGCGCCTCGTCCAACGCTGCAAGTTCAGGAAGGTAGTCGGTAAGCCATGGTCGGCACGCAGGATCGAACGTGAGCAGAACGATGCGGCCGCGGGTTACGCGGCGCATCTCGCGCAAGCCAGCCTCTTTGTCGGGCCAATGATGAATGGTCAGGATCGCCATGGAGACGTCAAAACTTTTGTCATCGAAGGGCAGATCGTCGACGCTTGCCTCAATCGCCTGGGCCGCCGATGGGCTGCGCTTTCGGATCATCTCACGCGAGGGCTCAACAGCAATCACGCGTCTATCAGGCGGTTCGTAGGAGCCGGTGCCGGCGCCGACATTCAGAACAGAGTGCGCTGACCCAAGTGCGCTTTCAATGATCCTGGCTACCCGGGGGTCCGGCTTGCGCAGCTCTGCGTATTTGATCCCGATCGTGTCATATCTCGCATTCATCGCACTTTCTCCCATCATTCATTGACGGTTGCGAGCCGCCGTCACGAAGGTGGTCCCAGGCGTGTTGCATAAGCTATCCGCCCCAAGGCTGGCGCAGCACGCCAAACCGAAAACGCGAGCAATACTGCCATTCGAAAGAATGCCCGTAGGTAGGCATTTAGGTGGCGCGTGGCAGGCGCATGGTAAACTCGCTGTATTCGCCGAGCTGGCTGTCAACCGTGATGCTGCCACCATGCTGCTGCGTCACGATATCGTAGCTGATCGATAAGCCTAAGCCTGTGCCCTCGCCTGTTGGCTTGGTGGTGAAGAACGGCTGGAACAGCTTGTCCCTGATGTCGTCCGGAATGCCCGTGCCGTTGTCCCACACGTGAATCTCTACCGCGCTGTCCATCTGACGCGTGATGACCTTCAGAGTGGGCTCGAAGCCCGGGTTGGCTACCGTCTGCTGGCGCCTATGAACCGCGTAAAAGCCGTTGTTGAACAGGTTGAGCAGAACTCGTGTGATGTCCTGCGGGACCACTTCGACCGGCTCTATGCCGCGGTCCAGATCGCGCTCCAGTGTGATGGTGAAGCTCTGGTCGCGTGCGCGAGCTCCGTGATAGGCAAGGTTCAGCGCCTCCTCGACCAAAGTATTAAGGTCGACTGACCTTCGATCACCGGAGCTGCCGCGCGAGTGTTCCAGCATGCTCCGCACGATGCCGTCGGCCCGCCTGCCGTGTTCGTTGATCTTCTGCAGATTACCCTTCAGCGTCGCGCTCAGCTCATCAATCTCCCTTTGCTGACGAAGGGTGATTGCGTCCTGTAGCTCGTTCAGCAGATCAATCGACAGATCGGAGAAGTTGTTGACAAAGTTCAGCGGATTCTTGATCTCATGCGCGATTCCGGCTGTGAGTTGACCTAAAGACGCCATCTTCTCCACCTGGATCAGGTTGGCCTGAGCGGCTTTCAAATCGCGATAGGCAATTTCGATGGTGCGGCTGGCTTCCTCCGCCGCGTCGCGAGCAGCGCGGATCTGATCTTCGTTGCGCTTGCGCTCGGTGATGTCCGTCAAGACCATCACGAAACCGCCGCCCGCAATCGGCACCTGCCGGATTTCGATTACCCGTCCATCGGGCCGCACACGCTCATTTGCACGATTTCGACTGGCTTCGGCGACGCGGTTGCGTACCTCCTCTTCCGGATCGGTCTCCGAACCATACTCGCCGCGTTCGGCGAGGTACCGGATATAGTCGGGGAACGTTGGTCGCGCCGCGAGCACGTCACCAGGCAAATCCATGATGTCCTGAAACTTGAGGTTCCACGCGACCAGACGGGGCGTTGCGTCGAACATCGCAACACCGTCTGCCATGTTCTCGAACGTGATCCGAAGTTCTTCCTGGCGCTGCCGGATCTCATCCAGCAATCGCGCATTATCCATGGCGATCACCGCCTGGGCGGCAAAGTTTTCCAGCAGGGTAATCTCCTTGTCGGAGAAAGCCTGGACCTTCGAGCGATATGCGCTGATGAAACCGAGGAAAGCATTGTCCTTTCGTAAGGGCATCCACAGAGCGGTCCGCGCGGTCATCGCAACTCGATTGCGCGCAACCGCATGGTCCAGTTCGACCTCGCTTGTCTTCAGGTCAAGGACATGGACGAACCGTTCGCCGTCTATGAGCGCTTGGGTTCGGATGGTGGGCAGTTGAGCCTGCCTTACCACCGCGTCATATCCTTCGGGATAACCAAGCGTCGCCGCCGCGCGGAAATGCCTGCCATCAAATAGGACCAGGGACCCCATGACAGCACCGCAGAGCGTGTGCGCCTTCTCCAATATTGCATCGAACACTGGCGCCAGATCGCCGGGCGATGAATTTATCACCTGCAGGACCTCGGCGGTCGCGGTCTGCTGCTCCAGCGCCTCGCGCAAGTCGCCAGTACGCTGGCGCAGTTCGGTGAGCAGTCTCGCGTTCTCCATCGCGATCACTGCCTGCGCAGCGAGACCTTCCAGCATGACAATCTCGGTAATCGTAAACGCGCGCACCACACCGCGGGCCACCGCGATGGCGCCAATCAACGTATCGTTGCGGCGCAGAGGCACAGAAAGCCAGGTACGGGTGCCGGATCGCTCTATGAAGTTGCGAGTACCTTCATCCTCATCTGTGCGTATTTCGACTTTTGTCGCATCCAGCACGTGAACGAAGCGCTCTCCAAGGAACACCGGCAACTGGCCAAGACCGGGACGGGTCCGCTGCCGCAATGGCGTCATCAACGCTTGAAGATCTTCCGAATAGCCATACCTGGCCAGCATGCGGATATACTCGCCGTCCCAGTCCTGCAGGACTCCCATCTCGGCTCCGCACAGAAGGCGTGCCTTCTCGAGGATCGCCTCGAACACTGGTTGCGGATCGTCCGGCGAGCGGTTGATGACCTCCAGAACCTCTGCCAGCGCCGCCTCGCGCGCCAGAGCGGCGTCGCGCTCGTTGCGGCAGTCGTCAAGCTGCCGCTGCAGATCGGCGATCATTGCATCCTGGACCGCGCTCATTGCATGCCTCTTTGACCGCAGCGTTTGCGGTCCCTCCGTAGTGCCCCGGCAATTCATGGGGTAGCAAAGCTATGAAGGCGTCGCTGGCGTCAGCTCTGTATTATGCATGATCGAAATCGTGCCGCCCAGCAATGAGCATAGGTCCTCAAAACCGGAGAGGCGGCGTTTGACCCCTGAGCGGGGCACGCACGCCCTTGAGCAATTCATTGATCGGGCACCTAAAGCATGATCGCTTTAGGTTGATGGATAACCGGCATTGACGAGGTAGTTGGCGCACTCGGCCGGAGTGAACTGCTTGAGAAGTCGACCAATGCCTCGCCAAGTGGCCGTCACGGATCGGGCTGCGGCCTTCCGCAAC
>JBKPSV010000298.1:0-8278 GCA_046735215.1 Pseudomonadota bacterium
GTCCCGGCATGCTCATGCGAAGGGGAAAGCGATGGTCCGCAGCTCGTTCATACGTCCTGCCCCCGCAACCGTTGGTGCATGAGTAGACAATGTCAGTGCTCGGTCACTCAAGCTGCGCACAATTTTCCCGTGGCCACCATCGCAAGCAACGGGTGCGGACGGCCGGTTTCGGCGGCGATCAACAGCTGGGGATGACCTTGAAGTCCACCCTGCGATCGAGCGCATCCGACAGATCGTCTGCCCCTGTACCAACCAGATTGTTCTTCGAGCCAACGCCGGTCGCAATCAGGTGACCGCGCAGGCTTGGAGCATCCGCCTCCAGTCGCTGCGTCACATAATCAGCGCGCAGTTGCGAAAGCTGATCGTTCAACGCGATCGATCCGGAAGCACTCGTGTTGCCCGTCACCTGCAGACAGGCGCCACGGTTCGCGCTGTTGGTTGCGATCTGCCGCACCCACATGTCGTACGGTCCGGTGGTTTGTCCGGTGCTGTCGAATGACGTCGATCCAGGGCGGAACAGGATCTTCATCCCAAGCGCCTTATTGTCCAATCCATAATTCACCAGCCGACCGAACGCTTCCTCGGCCTCGCCACGACGCCGCAGCATCCAGTTGGTGAGGTAGACGCCGTTATAGACGCGCAGTTGGTTCCCCGCCGGAGACTTCTGTGCCGTGGTGTAGAGGTCGAGGGCATCCCGATAGCGGCCGGTGTCGTAGGCGTCGATCGCATCGCTGATGATCGCCGCGGTCAGGATGCCGTTGAGATAGGTCTGGCTGATGGGATCGCCGACTTTCGTCGCCTGGCACGTATCAATGTAGCTCTTGATGCTGGCGTCGTTGGTCCAACCTGGGCTGTCGCGGAAAAAGCCGGTCGGCGCTGCATCGATACCGTTCATCTGCGCGCGTGTGACGGACTTGGCGACGGTCTTGCCGGCCTTCAGATCCACCATGACCAGGCAAAAACGATATCCTTCCCGCGTGCCGGCAGTCTGACCTTGCGCATTCACTGGGGTGAAGGTGCCGACCATCACATTCGGGCCCTGCGCCACCGCTGCGGCAGTGAAGGGCTGGATGTCGAACTGCGGATACTTGTCCCGTGCCAGAGCCATGATATGATTCTGGATCTGCTGGGTGGCCGTGGTTTGCTCGCCGGTAACCCCGTTCACCAGCGGGTCGATCACCACGAGCCGCCGCTGACCTCCGGTGGGCGCGGTGGAGAACACGCCGTTGGCTGCATTCAGCACGGCCTGCTGAAACGGCACAGGTTGTACAGGCGGTGCCGGCGGTGGCGCAGTTGCGGCTACCTTGGGCGATTGACCTGGCTGGGTACAACTTGCCAGTAGCGCCATGGCACCAGATGCCAGCAAGACACGGCGTCTTCCAGGCCACCGGTCACGATCGGCAGTCGCTCTGCAGTGCGGCGAGTTCCGCATTGGACAGGCTCTCCCCCAATTGCGCGCGGTTGATAATACCGATGCACCTTTCCGTACGCACATTGTTTTGCCTCGGCATCGGCGGCTTGGTCGCCATCGCGTCGGCCGGCCGGACGATGATGGTCGCGAGATTGCCCTGCAGGCTCGCCGGCGCATCGGCCAGTCGCGTTCGCAGCAGATCGAGATACTCGCTGGCCTGCTCGGTCTCCGGCCGCGCGTCGAGAGCGAGCGGGTTATCCGCGGCCATCGCGACCAGCAAGCGCGGACCGGCCGGCGAGGTCGCCGTCCATTCCATCGCCTTGCGCCCCGTCGCGCCGGATTGCGCGGGCCTTAACAGGTGCCGCACCGAACCATCGGGCTGGTACAGGTCGAGGTAGAGCGCGGGCTGTTTAGCCACGATACCGACGGTGAGCCTTCCGCCGATTGGCACGCTGTCTGACTCGAGCCGAAGCGCCAGTGGCGAAAGGCCATTATCCCAACCGCGCCGCACCAACGGCGCGACAACCGACAGCGCCGCACAGGCAAATCGATCGACGCGCGAAACCGCGTCGGTCACCCGGCCCGTCTCGTGCAATACGGCCAGCAGCCGAGCGAACTCCTGCCCCGAGGCGGCAAAGCCGGAAACGCGGACCACGTTGTTGTCAGCGGCGATGTCCAGCACCGCACAGGGAACCGACGCCGCCAAGGTCTTTGCCTGCTCGATCGGCGAAACCACAGGAGCAGGAGACGCTGCCGGCGGCGGCGGCGGTACGGCTATCGCAGACTGCTGTGGCTCTGGCGGTCGGGCTGGCGTCGGCACGCTCGCTACGTCGTTCCGACCGGCTGTGACGGAGGCCGGTTCTTGCGTCACTGCCGGCGGGGGAACGGAGTGCGGCACCAGCAGGTAGGCGGCACCGGCGAGCATCAAGATCCCGGCGCCAACCGCGGCCGCCCGTCCGATGCGTGGGCGGGGTTGGTCCGCATCTTGCCTCTGCTGGGGCGGGGGTGGGGCCGCCGGCTCCGGTCCTAGCAAAGCTAGCATGGCTTCAGCGCTCGGTGGCCGCTGGGCGGGATCCACCGCCAGTGCCGCATCGATCTGCGTCAGCAAGAGCCGCGGGTACCTTCCCGCGCCGATCTCCACGGCAGGCGCCAACGGGTCAGGTCGTCCGGCGGCCAAGGAATTCTGCCGCGCCAGCGCGTTCACCACACTGCCGCCGATCGCCCGATAGCAGAGTGCGCCGATTGCATAGATGTCGGAGAACTCGCCTTGCCGCAGACCCAGCATCTGCTCCGGGGGCCCGTAACCGCCGGAATAGATCTGGGTGTAGCCCATGGTTTCCGAGGGCGCGGCATGGCGTGTGGCGCCGAAGTCGATCAGCACCAGCCGCTCGTTCCTACCCAAGATTATGTTCGCCGGCTTGATGTCGCGATGCAGCAGCCCCGCCTGGTGGACGATCCTGACACTGGCCAACAGCTGCATGAGCAGCGAACGTACCTTGTCGGGGGACAACCCCCTGGGCTCGCGGTGCAGTATCGCCGCGAGGCTTTCGCCCTCGACGTAATCCATGACCAGGAAGGCGGTGCCGAACGCCTCGAAATAAGTCTGCACCCGAACGATTCCGTCGGCGGCGCCGGCGATCCGGCCGAGTCTGACCAGTGCACGCGCCTCACGCATGAACCGGTCCTTGCATTCGTCGAACAACTCGGCGTCTTCGGCACTGCTCGGCTGGACCGACATGTCGCGGCGGGCGGCGAACTGCCGCGGATAATACTCCTTGATCGCGAAGTGCTGTCCCAGCAGATCGCTGGCAAGGTAGGTGATGCCAAACCCACCGCTGCCCAGTATCTGCTCGATCCGGTAGCCATTCACCGTGGTGTTACGCGGCAGTGCAGAGCTGGGCCATGTCTCCGCTGAGCCGCGCCCGGCTGCCCTGGTATCGTCACTCATCACGCGCGCTCGCGACCGGCGATCCCGCGGCGCCACAGATCACGCCGGAGCACAGGCCCATGACGCAAAACTGGAAACTGGTGCTGATCACGGCCCTCGCCAGCCTGGTCTTTTTCGGTCTCGCCATCCTCGGTGCGGGCGGGTTCGCCGCCTTCTTCTCCCACCCGCCACTGACAGCACTCATCATCGTCAATCTCGGGCTGTTTGTCGCCGCAATGTTTACCAGTGGGAACATTAGCCCAGGCGAGCGCGAGGATCGCGCCAATCGCTGGGTTCTGCCCGCGTTCGTCATTATCGCCCTAGTCTCGGCCTACGTGCCTGCCTATACGGACCGTATCGACGTCTGGACCATCGACGGTGAAAGCGTCCGATGGCTCGGTGTCCTTTTGGCTACAGTCGGTGGTGCCCTGCGGCTCTGGCCGGTGTTCGTGCTGGGCCACCGTTTCAGTGGCCTCGTGGCGATCCAGCCGGGACATGCGCTGGTCACCGATGGGCCCTATCGCATCATTCGCCACCCCAGCTACCTTGGCCTGCTGATCGGCGCCGTCGGCTGGGTGCTCGCGTTCCGCTCCGGCATCGGGCTGTTGCTGGCCGCGCTGAACCTGATCCCGCTGATCGCGCGCATCCGCGCCGAGGAAACGCTGCTGCACTCGGAATTCGGGGCTGCCTACGACAGGTACCGCAGCAATACGTCTCGGTTGATCCCGGGACTCTACTGACCCTGACCGACAATAGGCTCGGACGAGACGGGGGGCCGCACTGCCCCGCCGTCACTATCGGTGTGGCGTTGGGCTTACTTCGCGGGTGCGTATTTTCCTCCGGTCTGCGGCGTCGGTGTGTCAAAGCCCTGGTTCTGCCGATCCAGTCGCGTCTCACGCGACCAGCTACGCTTCAGTTCGTCGCGCACTTTGAAACTCAGCTTGCCCAGACCGCCACACTCCAGTTCCACCGTGTCGCCGTCCATGAAGGCGTTGAGGCCACGATGGTTGGTGCCGGTTGCGAGGATGTCCCCAGGCTCCAGCGTGTGGATCGAGGTGACCCACTCGATGCAACGCGGAATCTTGTGCGCCATATCGTCGGTGTTGAAGTCCTGCATCAGCGTGCCGTTGTTCCACAGCTTCACCGGCACCTTGTGCGGGTCAGGGATCTCGTCCTTGGTCACCAGATAGGGGCCGATCGGCGCAAACGTGTCGCGAGACTTCATGGCAAAGAAGCTGGTGGGAGGGATGCCGCGCGCCGAGCCATCGATGAAGTTGGTATAGCCGAACACGTAGTCCATGGCGTCGGCCGCCTTCACGTGGCTGGCGCGCTTGCCGATCACCAGCGCCAGCTCCGCCTCGCCTTCGAAGATCGTCGCCGGCACGTCGGGCAGGATCATGGTTCCGCCCGGACCAAGTACCGCGGTCGGCGCCTTGTGAAACGCGTTGATCGGCGCCGGTTCCTTGCGAGTGCCGTTCTCCATGTAGTTCACCGCCATACAGACGATGTTGCCTGGCTTCGGCAACGGTGCCTGCAGCTTCACGCTGGACAGCGGTACACCGCCGCTGGCGGACGCGTCCTCCAGTCGCTTGCGGTATTCGCCGAAGCGCGCGATCAACCCATTGATTAGATCGGCGGGGCTAAGGTGCGGGATGTCGCGCACCGCCGCAGAGACATCGATGATGGTATCACCCTTCACCACGCCCAACTTGTAGTCATCGAAGAACGCCAGCTTCATGGTTCAGCCCCCTATTCAACCGGAACGAAGATCGAGCGGCGCATTTTGCCGCCAACCGACTTCGACAGATGCCCCTTGCCGGTGATGTCCTCTACCAGCACCACCTCGCCGGCGTTGATCACCCGCGCTTCGCCGTCGCTTGCCGTGATCTGCACGCCGCCGTCAAGGTTGATGATGTACTGGCGCCGCGGCGCCGGGTGCCATGACAGGTCATAGTCGCCGGAGGTTTCGCGAAAGATGATGCCGTTGGCGGGAAGGCGGGCAGACAGCTTGGAGAAATTTCGTTCTTCGACCCACTGCACCTCTACGTCGCGCCAGTGAGATTCACCGTTCGCATCGCAGTACAAGTTGTGGATACGCATCGCTTCCTCCTGTCGGTTGCCCGGTCGATTGGTGCGCCAGGCAGATTATAGGCAATGCAGCCTGGGGGCCACCCAGGCTGCATGTCCGACAGAGGCGCTGATGCCTGGTGTCTCAGTCAGGATCAGCCGAACGTCGATGGCTCATTGATCGGATCCAGATCGTTAACGAACCGAAGCAGGTCCGGCATAGTGAAGGTGCCGGGCTGAGCCGCCGGGAGCGTCGGCTTCCACGCCGGTTGCTGGTTCAGGAATGATTCCTTGTCGGCCTGCAGCAGCCCGACGAAGACTTCCGCCAGAATGCGGCTGCCGACACCATCCAGACGCCGGCCTTCACCCCGAAGCTGCGCTTCCTTCAGGATGTAGTACCAAAGCGGCGTCGCGACGTCTAATTTCAGCTCATGGGCCTTGGCGCCGTCAGGGCCGCTGCGCGCGATTTCCTCGGGCGAGAGTGGCCGGATGTGCATGGCCGCTGCCACGTCCTGCCCACTAGGCAAGCCAAGCTGGACGCCACGGGATAGGTTGCGGAACGGCAGGCTGCCTCCGCCGCCCGGCAGGTCGTGCAGGATCGTCGCAAGATATGGATCCAGGCTACGGCTGAGGTTGAGGCGGAACTTGTTGTCCTGGCTGCCCGCGCCGGCAGGCGGTGGCTTGGGCTCGCCCAGTTCATAGAAGCGATGCCAGTCGATCGCCCAGTCCCCAGGCAACTTGTCCACCACAAACGGCAGCAGCAGCTTCAGTTGCTCTGCGAGCTTCCTGTTGGCGTCCTGATCCGTGGACAGCAGGTCGCCGACGATGCCGCCCGAGGCCGCCGTGAAGTGGAACAGCAGATTGAAGTCGGTGTCGTTGAAGGCACGGTTGTGGCTGTACTTCTGCCGCACCATCGAGTGACCTAGCCGATATGCGGCGGCACTGAATTCGACCGGCATGAACGGAACGTTGAATGCGCTGCACTGCTCGTACTTGAAGAATTTGCGGCCATTGGCCAGCACGTCCTGCACATCGTTGAAATCAATGATGCGACCCAGGAAGTCGTGCAGGACGATCCACTGATAATGCCACAGCACCTGCTGTCGCGCTGTGTCGAAGATCTTCGCTGCCGGGACGTTGCCCGCGGCGACGATGCGATCGACGACCGCGTTATGGAACTTGATGAACGCCAGGTGGGTCTGTGCGACGATCAGGTTCTCATCGTTGCGCGGATCGCCGACCAGCGCCATTCCCTCCCGGTTGCGCATGAGATCGTTGGGAAGGCCGGCCTTGACCTTGGCGTCCCCCGCACCGCCCGGGCCGCATCGTCCGACCGCCAACTTGTTCGGATTGAGGCGATCGTAAAGGTTCGGTGTTGCAGTCGGCCCCATGCCATAAACCGAGTCGAGGTCAAGGCGTGGTGTGCGAAAGTCGACGACAGCGGCGGGATCGTTTTGGATCGCACCCAGAGGCGTGACATCGAGTGTGATGTCATGGTCGATGAACTGACCGAAATACGTGTAGCCGGCGGGGATATTCTGATTGTCGGACGTCAGAGCCGATGTCGAAGAATCATCGCGCATCGCGTCCGCCAGCGTCTTCAAAGCGTCGCTGTCAGCGACGAATGGCTTCAGCTTCGGGAACAGCCGGCCGAACCGACCGAACTCCGTAGTCCGCTGAATACCTTCATGCAGACCGCGCTGAAACGAATGACCGTGGTGACTCCCTTGCGAGGACATGACACTCCTTTCTTGGATGTAAATACGGCCGGTTGCGGCGCACAATTTTACATCGGAGCCGAATTGCGCCGTCCGGCAGGTTGATAGTTACAACCTGCCGGCGCGTAGGTGTGTGATATCTCTCACACGCGCGTCACCTCACGGGGAACGTGACCGCGATCTTTTCTCGCGCAAATTGCTGCGCAGCAAATCTGCGCAATCGCAATTACACTATTTGTTTTGCCAAGCTGGCTTGCGCTTTTCGGCGAATGCCTTTGGTCCTTCGATATAGTCCTGGCTCTCAAGGTTTTCCTGCTGCGCCGGATAGACTGTGCGCATCGCGCGCTCCAGCGAAGCTTCGTCCAGGCCGCGATGCACAGCCTGTTTCGAGGCACGCACCGCCTTGGGCGAGCATTCCAGGATCTGCGCCGCCCATCGCCTGGCGGCTTCCAGCGCCTGGCCTTGCGGCACGACCTCCGTCACGAAACCAAGTTCGAATCCCTCGCGGGCGGACACTCGCCGCCCGGTCAGGATCATTCCCATGGCCTTCTTGCGGGGGATCATGCGCGGCAGGCGATGCACGCCGCCCCCGCCGGCAATCAGTCCGACGCGTGGCTCCGGCAGGGCGAACAGCGCGTTCTCGGCTGCGATGATGATATCGCAGGCGAGCGCCGTCTCGAATCCGCCGCCCATCGCCCAACCATTGACCGCGGCGATCAGCGGCTTGTCGAGGTTGAAGCGATGGGTGATGCCGGCGAAGCCATTCGGCCCGTTGGGCCGACGGCGGCCGGCAGCCTGCACCTTAAGGTCGTTGCCGGCGGAGAAGGCGCGTTCGCCGGCGCCGGTGATGATCGCAACCCACAGGTCGTCACGCGCGGCGAACTCGTCCCACACGGCGGCGAGTTCGTCGTTCGCGTCAGCGTGCAATGCGTTCAACACCTCGGGCCGGTTCAACGTCACGACGCGCACCCGCCCCTCGTCTTGCACAATGCAAAATTGGTGGGTCACCGACGCACCGCTCTGAGCCTTCCTTGACTTGCGCGCTTCGACGTGGACGACCCGCGGTTTGTCGTTCATTGCTCGGTTATCCGCCGATCACCGCGTCATTACGCAACACATCGATCTTGTCCTCCTTGAGGCCAAGCCAGTCCGCCA
>JBKPSV010000299.1:0-14069 GCA_046735215.1 Pseudomonadota bacterium
TACCGCCGGTGCCGGCGATAACGGTCCCTCCCATATCCGTGTGTTCGATGTCGACATCGATGCAGGCAAGGTGAGCAACGGGAAGGTCTTCGCCGATGGCTTTGCGCCCGGCAACTCAGACGGCGTGCGCTGCGACATCGAAGGTAACGTGTGGTGCAGCATGGGTTGGGCAGATCCCAAAGAAGATGGCGTGCGGTGTTATGGGGCGGACGGCGTCCTGCTCGGCAAGATCCATCTGCCAGAGACAGCGGCCAACCTGACCTTCGGCGGACTGCTGCGCAACCGGCTCTATATCTGCGGCAGCACATCCATCTACGCGTGCTACGTCGACACGCAGGGGGCGATGCAGCCGTAACAACGCCGACGTTGTAGGCAAGACAATACGTCAGCAACCAGGGGAGATCGTGCATGCGCAATAAGCAAGATGTGACACTCGGCTTGATGCTTGCCGTCGGCGCGGCGTTCGCCGCCGTACCTGGAAATGCGCAGCCGGTGGACACGGGTCGCATCGCGGCCGGCAGTCCGAACGACTGGCTCACCTATCGTGGCGCCTATAATGGCTGGAACTACAGCGGCCTGGACCAGATCAATGCCAGCACGGTCAAAGATCTTTCGGTCGCTTGGCTTCATGTCCCTGGCCGTTCGACGCGAGGCCTTCAATCGGTGCCGTTGGTGGCCGATGGGGTATTGTACTACACGGGTTCATACAGCCGGGTCTTTGCGCTCAACGGCGCGACCGGCCAGGTGATTTGGTCTTATTTCCCCGAACTCGATGATATGCTCGTCGCACGGCAGACCCACTCTCCGTACAATCGTGGCGCCGCACTGGGTCAGGGCAAGGTGTTTGTCGGCACCGTGGATGGCCGGTTGATCGCGCTCGACATGAAGACCGGCAAGGTGGCGTGGGACACCAAGCTGCAGGACTCGCAAAAACTCACGGTGGGCTTCACCGGTGCACCGCTCTACGCCAAGGGGACGGTCGTCATCGGCAGCCAGGGCGGCGAATGGCCTGGCCGTGGTCCGATTTATGGGGTGGATGCCGAGACCGGCAAGGTAAAGTGGACCTTCCTGACTGTTGCGCCGACAGATGAAGAGAAAAAGACCTGGGGGAACGATTCCTGGCGCACCGGTGGCGGCGGCGGCTGGATGCCGGGCACCTATGACCCGGGCACAAACACGCTCTACTGGGGCACCGCGAACCCGGCGCCGCTGTACGACTGGTCTGGAGCCGATTGGAAAACGTCAGGCGCGCGCCCAGGCGACAACCTCTACACGAGTTCGGTGATTGGCCTCGATATCGATACCGGCAAGCTCAAGTTCTATCACCAGGAACTGCCGCACGATGCGTGGGACTTCGACAGCGCTGTGGGCGAGTTCGTAACCGTCGATCGCGACGGTCAAAAGTACATCGTGCATCCCAACAAGAGCGGCTTCATCTTCGTCTACGACACCAATCTGAAGGTGAAGAACGTCTATCCGATCGTTGATGCCATCAACTTCGTCAAGACCATCAACCCGCAGACGGGCGAGTTGGTTGGGCGTCGTGACTTCGCCGCTGGCAAGCAAGCCGCCCCATTGTGCCCGGCGATCAGTGGCGGCGTCAGTTGGAATAGCGGCAGCTACAACCCGAAGACCGGGATGTACTACAAGATCGGCAACGAGTGGTGCATCACCCTGGACGTGGTGAAGACAACGCCGGTGACTGAGCCGGCGGCGCAGCTCAACATTGGCGCTAATTTCAAGCTCGTACCGCCCCCAGAGGGACAGATATACGGCCATCTTGACGCACGTGACCCGATCACTGGCGCGAAGAAGTGGGAGGTGCGCTATCCCGAACCGCCGATGGCCAGCGTGCTCTCGACCGCCGGCAACCTGGTATTTGTTCCGGACAGTCGCGGCGTCCTTCACGCTTACAGCGCAGACACGGGGGGTGAGCTTTGGAACCACAGCGACGGTCTTGGCCACCAGGGCGGCATCATGAGCTACGCGGTCAATGGCAAGCAGTACATTGCCGTGGTCGCGGGCTTCGGGGGGATGGTGAGTGATGACTACGCACCGACATTCGGCGAGCCGTACAAGAGCATGCCACGTGATGACGGTGTCCTGGTCGTCTATGCGCTGAAGTAGCCAGCATCCGGTGAGGTTCGCTGGTCGGTGGGTCACATCTGCTCAAGCGAACACTGGGTGGGTTGCAGGAGCCCGTGGAACGCGCACCTTTGGCGCCATGGTTCGTCTCTTGTTTGCCGGACTTCTGCTTGCGTCCTGCATTTTGGGGCGCGCCGGTGCGCAGCAGCCGGCGACGGCGAATGCCAAGCCACCGGTAGACGTGCCTCAGTTGTTTGCAACGACCTGCGGCTGGTGCCATAGCGATGGCGGCCGTGCCGCAGGGAAGGGGCCACAGCTGATGGACTCGCAGCGCACCGACGACTTCATCCGCACGCGGATCAAGATCGGCAAGGAAGGAGCTATGCCTGCGTTCGGTTCTGCGTTGAGCGATGCCGACATCGACGCGATCGTCCACTACATTCGTGCGCTGAAGCCGGAGCAGGGATGAACGCGAGGGTTTGCTGTCTTGTGGCCCTGGCCTTGATCGGTCTCGCCCAAGCGGCGCCGGCGCGCACGTTGAAGGCGATCCGTGATCGTGGATCGATCAGCCTCTGTGCTCATCCGAACTCGCTGCCGTTTGCCAGCCGGACCGAGCAGCCTCCTGGGTTTCAGGTCGAACTCGGCCGCGCTCTGGCACAGCAGCTGAGCGTATCGCTGACGATGGAATGGGTGCTGATCAGCTATCAGATTCCTCGTACTGACTGCGACATCATTCTCGACACCATCGCTGCGGAGGACGCCCCGCCGGAATTCGGGATACGACTATCCAAGCCTTACTACCGCAGCGGGGTTGCTCTGGCCGTGCCCGTCGGCAGCGCGATCCGCTCCTTCCAGGATCTCCGCCACGAGACCAGGGTTGCGGTGCAGACCGGTTCGCTGGCCGCGAGAAGCCTCGAACAGCGGCACGTGCCGATCTCGGTATTCGGCTTCGAGGACGAGATGCTCGAAGCGGTGGCGGCACGCGAGGTTGAGGCAGCAGCGGTCACGCCACTCACTGCCGGCTACTATAATCGGCAGCATCCCAGCCAGATCGTGACGCTTCTGCCGCTGGATGAGGCGGATCATGACCTGGTGTGGAACGTTGCAGTCGGCATGCGGCGTCCGGACGATGCACTGCGCGCCGCGATCGATCAGGCGATCGACCGGCTGCGCACCGACGGCGAGATCGCGCGCATCTATCAGCGCTACGGCGTAACGCTGCAGCCGCCGCGATAGCCGCGTCAGCCTGCTCTGCGCACGTTCTACAGACAGGGCATCGCGCGACATATCGAACAATCGGCACCAACCGTGACTGGACACGCAATTTCGGTCGTCCAACAGAATTGTATCACAGACGGCATACGCCAGAGAGAAGTCGTGCAGCTTTAGCCGGCCTTACCCGAGGCTGGGCCTTGTTTTTACAACGCTCGGCCGCTGTTCGATATTTTGCAACCAAGCCGAACGTCTAGGGTGCGGATGCAATGCGGCTTTTCCATCGTCCGTCCGGGTGAAGTAACCGAGAATTGGGACGAGGTGCAGATCAGCGAGGCTGACGGCCGGGCCACATAGAAAGTCACCGCCCGTTGCCAATCCTCGATGGTGTTGAGTGCGAGCTCTGCCTGGGCATGGGATGCGCGATAATCGCACGATCCGGGATACGCCTTTGATTGGAACGACAACGCTCTGTGCGAACACCTGAATGACCATCGAGCTCAGCTATAGTTGTCCAGGATTGCGCAGATCTGGGTCATGCGCGCACGCTGCCGAGGATCGGTAGGCTGTAAGTCTGACCCCGGAAAGGCCTGGCCCATATACCCGTCTCGAACAGAGTAGTCGCTGCGGCCGAGCTGCGGCCGAGTAAGTTTGTTTGTATGCCCACCTGCTACTCCGCCAACGCGAGCGCGGGCCTTCTTGCGATGCGCAATACCAAGAGCGAGGCGATCAAGCATGCTGCGCCGCTGGCGATGAAAGCGCCCAGGTAGCTGCCGGTCCCGGTTCGCATGATGCCGGCGCCGAGGGCGGCAACAGCACCGCCGATCTGATGGCCGCAGAAAATCCAAGAGGCGATCACCGGCGCATCACGTTTGCCGAAAACCTCGGTCGTCAATGCGACCGTCGGCGGCACCGTGGCAACCCAGTCCAGGCCATAGAATGCGGCGAACAAGGATAGGCTGACCACGTCGAAATCGCTGAACGGCAGCACCATCAGCGATAGTCCTCGCAGCCCATAGTACCAGAACAACAGGACGCGGGCATTGTAGCGATCGGTGAGCCACCCGGATGCTGTGGTGCCGATGAGGTCGAACACTCCCATTGCCGCGAGGACGCTGGCTGCGCTCAGCTCAGGAATGCCGTGATCGATGCAGTATGGAATGAGGTGCGTCGCGACCAGGCCATTGGTTGAAAAGCCGCAGATCGCGAAGCTCATGAACAGCAGCCAGAAATCCGGCGACCGCATGCCACGTCCCAGGCCGGAAAACGCGACAACCACCGGGTTGACGACGCTGGTTGTCGTGGGCGGCGCTGCCGCCGTGCCGTAGGGGCCGAGCCCGATGCTCCCCGGGCTCTCGGCCAACAGCAGTGTAACGACCGGGATCAGTGCCAGGATCACCATCGCCACCAGCCACGGTACGCTTTGCCATCCGAAGTGCTGCGCAAGGCTCGCCAGCAACGGCAGGAAGACAAGCTGGCCGCTCGCATTGCTGGCCGTCAGCAGGCCAACGACCAGGCCACGCCGTGCCACGAACCAACGGTTGGCGATCGCGGTTGCCATGCCCACCATGCCCGCACCCGAGCCAATGCCAACCAGCACCCCCCAGGTTGCGTAGAGTTCCCATGGCCTTGTGGCGAAAGCCGCCCCAGCGGCACCCGCCGCGAGAAGCGAAAGCGAGCACAGCACTGTGGCGCGCATGCCGATCCGCTGGATCAGCGCCGCGCCGAATGGGCCGACCAGGCCGCCCAGCAGAATATTCAGCGAGATCGCCCCTGAAATCGTGCCTGCGCTCCAGCCGAAAGCCTCCTCGAGCGGAACGATCAGCACGCCCGGCGCAGCGCGCACCCCAACCGTCGCCAGGATTACGGTGAACATGAGGCCGACGACGACCCAGGCGTAGTGGACCCGGCCGGCAAACAGCCGGGCAACGCGATGCGGCCCCATGCTCCTCCTCCTATTTGCTTGCCCTAAGCATGACGATCGTCATATCTTAGTCAAGAAGATACATGACGATCGTCATGCATAAAAGGGATGGGACGGATGCGGACAACACATGCGCACAAGGCGGAAACGCGCGATCGGATCCTCGCTGCGGCTGGTCGCCTATTCCGAAGCCAGGGCATCGATGCGGTGGGTGTGGACGCGATCATGCACGCGGCCGGGCTGACGCACGGCGGCTTCTATTCGCATTTTGCCTCGAAGGAGGCGCTGGTCGCCGAGGTGTCGGCAAGCTCGCTGGCCCATTCGGCTGCGCGCTGGGAGCGGATCAGTGAGGAGGAAGCGGCGCCGGCGGCGCTGGCTCGGATCGTCGAGGGCTATCTCGATCCTGCGCATGTCGGGGCGATGGAGCGCAGCTGCGTGTTGGCGACGCTCGGTCCGGATGTGGCACGTCGGGGCAATGCGCGCCCGGCCATCACGGCCTCTATCCGCCGCATGCTGGATGTGCTCGCGCGCTGTCTGCCTGGAAGGCGACGGCAGCGGGCGTTTGAGTTGCTGTCAGCCATGGTCGGCGCCGTGGTCCTGGCGCGGCTCTGCGACGACCCTGCGCTCGCGGACGGATTTCTGCAGGCGGGGCGGCGGACGGCCGGCTTACGGTAGCAGGCTCTTCAAAAGCGGCTCCCGCGCAAATCTCTGGCGCCCGCGGCTTTCCTCAGCTATGAGCGCAAGCGGGAGTGTTGACGCATGGTTGACAGTGAGTTGACGCCTTCACCGGTTAGAACGTCGACGCCAGTCGATCAACACGTAGGCCGGCGGATCAGGGGCAAACGCCGCGCACTGGGTCTCAGTGAGGAAAATCTCGCGATCGAACTCGGTTTGGAGGCGGTGCAAATCGTTGCTTATGAGCGGGCAGTGGAGCGCGTGCCGTCCGACCACCTGTTGCGCTTAAGTGAAATCCTCGACGTCCCGGTCAGTTACTTTTTCCCCGGCACACCTCTTCCCAATCTGTGATCATCTCGGAGCCGGCCAGGAACAGGTCAAAAACGAAAAACGCCATTTCGATCATCGCCTCGACATCTTCGCGATCGCCGTGGAGCTGTGCAAGGTCTGCCAGGCGAAGATAATGGGCTGGGCTCGCAGGAGTGAAGTCCGGCCCGACGCTCTCCGTTTTTGAAAAATAGCGCATGGTCTGAACTTCACCCGGCAAGAACCATAGGTTGTAGGATAGGCCTTTTCCCATCGGGTGAGCAACGTTCTGTGCCTGCGGCTTGGCGGGCCGGGGAATTGTGCTAAAGCCGGCGCCCGATGCGCCACTACCTCGACTTCGAAAAGCCGATCGCCGAATTGGAGGGCAAGATCGAGGAGCTTCGGCGCATGTCGGAGCCTGACGGAATCAACATTGCCGAAGAGGTGTCACGCCTGACCGCCGTCGCGGACCGACAGCTGCGGACGACGTATGCCAAGCTGACGCCATGGCAGAAGACACTCGTCGCACGTCATCCGGACCGGCCGAAGGCAATGAACTATATCCGTGCCCTGATCAGTGATTTCACGCCGCTGGCGGGCGATCGGGCGTTTGCCGACGATGCCGCGGTGCTGGGTGGGCTGGGACGGTTCCGCGGACGCGCGGTGATGGTGCTGGGGACTGAGAAGGGCGCTGACACCGAGAGCCGCGTCAAACACAATTTTGGCATGGCGCGCCCCGAGGGCTATCGCAAAGCCCGGCGGCTGATTGAGCTTGCCAGCCGATTTGGGTTGCCTGTGCTCAGCTTCGTCGACACCTCCGGCGCGTTCCCAGGGGTGGATGCCGAGGCGCATGGCCAAGCGGAGGCCATCGCGCGCTCGATCGAGGCCTGCCTCGAGGCACCGGTACCGCTGGTGCCCACCATTATCGGTGAGGGCGGCTCCGGCGGGGCGATTGCGCTCGCCGCCGGCGACCAGGTGCTGATGCTGGAGCACGCGATCTATTCGGTGATCTCGCCGGAGGGCTGTGCGTCCATTCTCTGGCGGGATGCGGGACAAGCAGCGAGTGCCGCAGAAGCCCTGCGACTCACGGCCGACGACCTGAAGCGTCTGGAACTGGTGGATCAGGTAATCCCCGAGCCGGTCGGTGGTGCGCAACGCGATACTTCAGCGACGATCGCCGCAGTGGGTGACGCCGTCAGCACGGCCCTGGAACCATTGCTCGGCCTGGACGGCGCTGCGCTGAAGAGCCGCCGGCGGGGGAAATTCCTTGCTGCAGGCCGCGAAGCGCTGGTGTGACGGGCATACAGCGCGTGCGGTCGTCGAACAGGGCGTGCACAAACTTGCGGGAACTTGCGCCCCCCTCGTGATATTGCCGGCGGTGCGATAGAGAACGAAAGCTCTAGTCACTGCCGCACACCGGCTGCCGGGGAACGCTGTCTTTCACCTCGTCATGATCGAGCCGTCGCACTATGAGATGACGGTTACCCGATCCAGTGGATCAGATCGGCGATCCCATCGAATACTCTGGCCTGTATGAATGCGCTCGCCGAGGAGGCGCAGCGACGATGCGTGCTCGGAGCGATGTCGATATTCGAGTGCACGCCAATGAACCGGACACGCTCGATCTATACCATGCCCAGCGGTGGTGAGGCGGCTGTCGCAAAGATCCGGCGCGAGGCAGCCTCCCGCGTGCGCGTTCCCGGCTGCGCCGGCGGCTTTACGCAAACCGTGGCGGGTCGCTAGCGTCGCCGACGAATGCCCGATGAACAGCGCACCCTGACTTTCGACCCGACAGCCTTGCTGGATGCAGAAGCCGAGGTGGTGGCGCGGACTGCGCGCGGCGAGGTCGCGGTTCTTGAGAAGCCTCACACAGCGTTGCTGCGAGCTGCATTCTTGCGTCATCTGCTGCTGGGCCTGTCGGTTGCTCCGGAGCCGTGGCCAATTCGGTTACCAGGTGTGCGCGTTTGCGGGGCAATCATCGACGGACGGCTCGATCTCGCGGACTGCGCCGGACCCAGCGGTGCCGGTGTCCCCTCACTCACGCTCGAAAACTGCGCGATCCCCGACGATATCGACCTTAGCAACGCGCGGCTCGCACGCCTGTCGCTCCGCGGCAGCCGCATAGGCGAGGTCGTGGCGCGTGGCCTGCGGGTTGATGGCGCAATGGATATTTCGAACGTGTCTCCGTTCGCCGAGACCGCATGGATCGATGCGCACGGTGCTGTCGTCGATGGCGATTTGCTCTGTCGCGGTGCCCGTTTGTCGATCCCGGCCCCGCGCATGGGTGTCGGGCACCGTGACGCGCGGTATGCGCTGCGGCTGTCCGGCGCCGAAATCCGCGGCAGTCTCGACCTGATGGGTGGTTTCACCGCGATCGGTGGGGTTGCATTGGACACCGCGCATGTCACCGGGGACTTGATTGCGCGCGGAGCACGCATCGGCGCCGGCGAGGGAGACGCGATCGGCGCCCAGGCCGCTCGCGTCGATGGTGTGGTTATCCTCGGCGACGGCTTCGTCGCGGCCGGAATCATCTGGCTGATGGGCGCCCGCATCGCAGGAACGCTCGATATGAACGGAGCGCGATTGGTCAATCGGAGCGACGACGGCCAAGGCGTCGTGCTCGCCGCCGACACGGCCGAGATAGGTGGATCAGTGCTTCTTCGCAACGGATTTGCGGCCGAGGGCGCCATCAGCCTGCGCGGTGCGCGGATCGGCAGCAGCCTCGAGTGCGATGGCGCGAGCCTGACGAACGCTACCCCCAGCGGCGGCGGCATTGCGCTGGCGGCGGATCACGCCTCGATCGGGGGTGCCGTGCTGTTGCGGAATGGGTTTGCCGCGTTCGGTTGCGTCAGCCTGATCGGCACCCGAATCGGCGGCAATCTGGAATGCGATGCAGCCACATTGGCGAATGCCGTCGCAGATGGGACCGGGATCGCGCTGGCGGCGGAAAATGCCGAGATCGGGGGTGCCGTCCTGCTGCGCCACGGGTTTACTGCGACCGGCGGCATCAGCCTGCTGGGCGCCACCGTCGGCAGCAACGTGGAGTGCTGCGGTGCCTTGTTAGAGAACTGGCCGGAGACCGGTTCGCGCGAGACTTTGCGGCTGACCAACGTGGAGATTGCCGGCGACGTGCTGCTGAACGAGGGATTCACCAGCCTGGGCTATGACAGCCTGTGGGGCACCAAGGTCGGCCGTGACCTCGACTGCTCGTCTGCGGTCTTTGTCGGTCCCTCGATGGCCTCGCCCGGCCGGTCCGTTGCCGGAGCTTTGGTGGCAACCAACCTGGCGGTTGCGGGTGACGTCAAACTGCTGGGCACAACGATTCTGGGCCGAGTGAACTGCGAGAACCTGAGGACTGGCGGCAGTCTGATATGGGATCGGCTGCGGTTTCCGCGGACCATCTGCCTGAAGGGGCAATACCACACCTATCGGGCCGGCGTCGATCTGCTGCCGCAGATGCGGCTGTCGCACGCGCGCATTGGCGCCGCCCTGATCGCGCGGGATCTGACGGCCGAAGTGGCGCTCGCCATCGATCTCGGCGGTGCACGAGCCGGCACTCTGGAGGACGTTGGGTTCCCCGCCGGCTGGGGCGTCGGGCGAGACAGGCGGGGCATATTCTGCAGCCTGAACCTCGATGGCTTCGTCTACGACCGGTTCGGCCATCTGCCCGCGGACGAGGCCAGCGGCATTACAGTCGCGCTTTCGGCCTTCGGCCGCTGGGCGGCGCGGCTCGGGCACGGGTATTCCGCGCCGTGGGCAGTTCGCCTGGCGCATCGAATGTTGCGTGCACAACGGGCGCCGATACGACAGCGTTTGGCCTGGGTGCAGCGCCAGCAACGGAGGGAGGGCGAGTTCCATCCCCAGCCGTATCGGCATCTGGCGAAGGTCCTGCGCGCGCAGGGGCACTACCATGCAGCCCGCGAGGTGGCGATCGTGGAGCAATGGGCGATGCCGTCCTCGACCCGTCTCACGCGGGTGCTGCGCTGGGTATGGGGCGTGTGCTTCGGCTTCGGGCTGTCGCCGGTACGCGCAACCGCCACCCTCGCGGTGTTGCTCGCGGTCGGTACAGCAGGAATCTGGTGGGCCTGGAAAAAGGCCGACGTGCTGGTCATCAACTATTCCTATGCGATGACCGAGGTCGCCGACGCCCCGGTGTTCATGCGCGCCGACAAGGCACAACTTACGGCGGGAGCCCCGCCCTGTGGTGCCACCGACATCCAACCGCTGTTTTACGCGATGGACATGATGGTGCCGGTGATGGCGCTCCACCAGATCGACAAATGCTGGGTCGATTCACGCGCCGAGACCACCGGATGGCAGGTGCTCTGGGCGATCTATTCTTTTGTCGGCAAGCTCGTGACCTCGCTGGCCCTGCTGACCTACTCGGGTGTCCTGAAGCCGCGGGAGGAGATCTGACTGTCAGCGAAAGATCGAGTGCGGCCCTGTTGCCGCCAACGCGGGTGCTGCTGTCGTTTCGCGGCTTGAGCCGGAGCTTGTGGCCGGTCGGCGGGCGGTATCCGCCGCGCGGCTGGCAGTTTCGGCGACAGTCGCTCCAAGGGTGCGGGACAGCTTGGCCGCAGCATCGAGCACCATCGGCAGCAGAGCGCGTGGTCGAGGCGGCCGCATTCGCATTGTTGGGGCACTGACCGAGAGCACGGCGACCACCTGCCCCGAGGCGTCGCGCACCGGAGCGGCGACTGTGGCGGCGCCGGCGACGACTTCATCTGTGGTCAGCAGATAGCCGCGGCCGCGGATGCGTTGAAGATCGGCCGCGATCCAGGCGGCATCGGTCCGGGTGGCCGGGGTGAAGCGCGGCAGGCGTTGCGACAGGACCTGGGTCTGGACCGCCTCGGGCGCGTGCGCCAGCAGCAATCTGCTGGAGCCGGCATGGAGCGGCTGGCGCTTGCCAACCTCGCTGTAGAGGCGAAGCGCCGGGTCGGCTTGGTAGATCGCTACCGTCTCGCTCTCCAGGCCGTCGCGCACTCTCAAGTAGACGTTCTCGCCGGCGGTCTTGCCGAGCGCCGCAAGAAACGGCATGGCAGTTGCCTCAAGCGCACCTTGCTCGGCCGCCGCCCGGCCGAGGACGCCCCAACGAGCGCCCAGCCGCCACATCCCACGCGCCTCATCCTGGATCGCGAACCCGCGCGCCTCGAGGGTACGCAACAGGCGGAACCCGGCCGTTCGGGTGCACCGAGCCTGGCTGGCGAGCGCCGCCAGTGGGGCGGGGCCGATGCGCGACAGTGCTTCCAGCAGATCGAGCGCGCGTCCGACCGCGGCGATGCTGTAGTCGCGCGCAGGTGTGGCTGTCTCATGCGAGCCGTTGCTGGAACGGGTCCGAGGCTTTGACTTCGCCTTGCTGCGACTAGCCTGCACCATGCGTGCACCTGCGAAATGATACCGGTTGAAACCAACTTAGCATGATTGTCGTCTGCTTGGCATGAGGGCGAGTGCGTCAAGAAAGTCAACAATACGCAAAATCTTGCGCAGTGTCCTGGCGGAGCGGCGCGGACCTTCGCACCGACGCGACGGCGGGTCAAAGGAGGGGATTGCTTCCTTGTGGCTTCAAGGCGGCTGCGCTAAACGCCCGCCCTTACTTGGGCCCAATAGTCGGGCGCGGGCGTGGTGGAACTGGCAGACACGCCAGATTTAGGTTCTGGTGGCGCAAGCCGTGGGGGTTCAAGTCCCTCCGCCCGCACCATGCTGCGGGCGCACAATGACAGGAATGGTCGATGCAGGTGACCGAGACCCTCTCCGAAGGGCTGAAGCGTGCTTACACTGTGGTGGTGCCCGCGGCGGATATTGAAACCAAGCGGGCGGCGCGGCTGGCCAATCTCGGCAAGACCCTACGGCTTCCCGGGTTTCGCCCTGGCAAGGTCCCGCCCACGGTGGTGAAGCAACGTTACGGCACCGCGGTGACCGCCGAGGTCCTTGAGCAGTCGGTCAGCGAGGCGACCCAGCAGGTGTTGACTGACCGCGGTCTGCGCCCGGCCCTGCAGCCGAAGGTCGATGTCGTCAATCTGGACAGTTCGGGCGATCAGGATCTGGAGTTCAAGGTCGAACTGGAATTGCTGCCGGAGATCACGTTGCCCGACTTCGGCACGGTCACTCTGACCCGGCTGAAGGCGGAAGCGGCATCTGAGACGGTCGAGAAGGCGCTCGCGGATATCGCGCAGCGGAGCCGTTCGCTCGAGCCGATCCCGCAGGAGGAGTTGGGTGATCGCGGCGCGGCCCAGGGCGAGGTGCTGACAGTCGATTACATCGGACGGATCGACGGAGCCGAATTTCCCGGCGGGACCGGGAACGGTGTCGAGGTCGAGATTGGCGGGGGCGGATTCATTCCCGGCTTCAGCGAACAGCTGGAGGGGATGAAGCCGGGGGAGACCCGGACCATCGAGGTAAACTTCCCGGCCGAATACGGCGTGCCAACGCTGGCGGGAAAGGCGGCGACATTCGAGGTGAGCGCCAAAGCGCTGAGCCGCCCCGTGGTGCCGGCGGTCGATGATGAGCTAGCGAAAAAGCTGGCCTTCGAGGATTTGGCCGAGATGCGCGACACGGTTACCGGGCGCATCCAATCGGAATACGACCAGCTTTCGCGACTGAGGCTGAAGCGGCAGCTGCTCGATGCGCTGGCGAATATGGCGCAATTCCCCTCACCGGAAGGCATGGTCGAGCAGGAGTTCAGCCAGATCTGGCAGCGGCTCGAGGCGGACCGCACGGCGGGTCGGCTGGACGATGACGACAAGGACAAGGACGAGGAGACACTGAAGTCCGACTATCGGGCAATCGCTGAAAGGCGCGTTCGTCTGGGCCTGCTGCTGGCGGACATTGGCAGGACCAACAACATCACCGTGACGCAAGATGAAATGACCCGCGCAATGCGCACCGAGGCGATGCGCTACCGCGGCCAGGAACAGCAGATTTTCGAGTTCTTCCGCAAGAACCCGCGCGCGGCCGAGACGCTGCGAGGGCCGATCTTCGAGGACAAGGTTATCGACTTTGTCCTGGAGCTGGCGAAGGTGGAGGAAAAGGCTGCGACTCCCGAAGAACTGGCAGCGGAGCCACCGGCGCCGGCACCTGCCGCAGACCCGTCGCCAGCTCCTGAGGCGAGCGAGATCCCCTGATCGTTAGGGAGCGCTGTTGCCGGCCAAATGTGTGGTTGGAGTCCGGTTCCGTTCCGCTTATCTATGTGTCCCCTTGGACTGACAGGTGCCCCATGCAGGATCGCGATCCCGTAGAGGTCTATGCCAACAATCTCGTGCCGATGGTGGTGGAGCAGACCGCTCGCGGAGAGCGCGCCTACGACATCTATTCGCGCCTGCTCAAAGAGCGGATCATCTTCCTTACCGGTGCGGTCTACGACCAGGTCAGTGCACTTATCTGCGCACAGCTGCTGTTCCTTGAGTCGGAGAACCCGAACAAGGACATCGCGTTCTACATCAACAGCCCTGGCGGCGTGGTCTCGGCCGGGCTCGCGATCTACGACACCATGCAGTACATCCGGAGCCCGGTCTCGACGGTCTGTATCGGCCAGGCAGCCTCGATGGGCAGCCTTCTGCTGTGCGCCGGCGCCAAGGCCAAGCGCTTTGCCCTGCCGAACGCCCGCATCATGGTGCATCAGCCATCAGGCGGCGCCCAGGGGCAGGCGACCGATATCGAGATCCAGGCGCGCGAAATTCTTACCCTGCGCAAGCGGCTGAATGAAATCTACGTTCGCCATACCGGCCAGCCGCTTGAGGCAATCGAACGTAAACTCGAACGCGATACCTATATGTCGGCGGAGGAGAGCCGGGACTTCGGGTTGGTTGACGAGGTGGTTGAAAACCGGCCCACCCCTGAGGACATCAGCACCCGGGGCTGATTCTTCCCC
>JBKPSV010000300.1:0-9545 GCA_046735215.1 Pseudomonadota bacterium
CACTGCGCTGGAACGCTACGGCACCATGAGCTTTGCCGAGGTAGCGGCTGCTGCGATCCGCTTTGGTCGCGAAGGCTTCGGCTTTCAGTCGATTTCGCACGAGGTAATGTCGGAGGCAGCCGAGACCATTCGCCGCTACCCACAGAATGCAGCGATCTATCTGCCGAACGGCGAGGTGCCGAAGCCTGGAATGCGCTTCTTTCAGACCGATCTCGCCAACTCGATCCAGTACATCGCGGACCAGGAGGCAGCTGGCGCGCGTAAGGGCGGCGGCCGAGCGGCGGGGTTGGCGGCCGCACGTGATGCGTTTTATCGCGGCGACATCGCGCAAAAGATCGTGGCGTATCACAAGGCGAATGACGGCTGGCTGCGGGAGGACGATCTTGCGGAGTTCCATTCGGACGTGGAGACGCCGCTGCACGTGCGCTACGGCGATGTGACGGTGTTCGGCTGCCGCCCCTGGTGCCAGGGACCCGTGCTGCTGCAGACACTGAAGATTCTCGACGGCATTGATGTCAGATCGCTGGGCCATAACACTCCTGACTATGTCCATACGCTGATAGAGGCGCTGAAACTCGCTTTCGCCGATCGCCATGCCTATTACGGCGATCCCAAGTTCGTCGATGTGCCGATCGATGCGTTGCTGAGCGACGCCTATGCGGCGCGACGGCGCACCCTGATCGACCCGGCACGCGCAAGCCCGGAAATGCCGCAAGCCGGCAGCGCGGAAGAGCTCGGCACCACGCCGCGCACTGCGTCTGCAGCCAAGGCGGACTGCGAATATGTCCATGGCGATCCCGACACCTCGTATATCTGCGTCATCGATCGCCACGGCAACAGCTTTTCGGCAACACCGAGCGATGGCGCGATCAACGGCCCGGTGATTCCCGGTACCGGCCTCGCACCTTCATCGCGCGGTATGCAGTCCTGGACCGATCCGGCGCACCCAGCCTGCCTGGCACCGGGGAAGCGACCGCGGCTGACGCCAAGTCCTGCGATTGCCATGCGCGACGACAAGTGGATCATGCCGTTCGGCTCACCGGGCAATGACGTGCAGCCGCAGGCGATGCTGCAGGTGTTGCTCAACATGGTGGCGTTCGACATGACCCCGCAGCAGGCGATCGAGCAACCGCGCTTCGCCTCGGCGAGTTTTCCGTCCTCGTCCGATCCGCACAGTTACACACCAGGCCGCATGAGCATGGAGCGACGCTTCAGCGATGAGACGGCGGCAGCGCTCGATCGAATGGGCCACAGCGTCAACTGGTGGCGGGAATGGGAATGGAAGGCCGGCTGTGTCTGCGCCGTCGTGCATGACCGCGAAACCGGCTTGTTCGAAGGCGGTGCCGATATACGCCGCCCGGGAGGCGTGCGCGGTTGGTGAAGTCGGCGGCTTGCGCAGCGCTGCTCGCCTTTCTCGCGGCGTCGTGCAGCACGAAGAATCCGAACGCCTTGTGGCAGATCGTTGGCGAGCAATGCGTGCCGGACGAACAGCAGAACCACTCGCCAAGGCCATGCGAAACCGTCGATCTCGCTGGCGGCTACGCGGTGCTCAAGGACATTGTCGGCGACACGCAGTTCCTGCTCATACCAACGACACGCGTCACCGGCATCGAGAGTCCGGAGATCCTGGCACCGGGGGCACCGAACTACTTCGAAGCCGCCTGGCAGGCTCGCCGCTTCGTCGACGAGCGGGCACATCGGGAGCTGCCGCGCGACGCTCTGAGCCTGGTGATCAATTCAAAGGACCGCCGCTCGCAGAACCAGCTGCACATTCACGTGGACTGTGTGCGCCTCGACGTTCAGGCGGCACTGCGCCAGCACGCGAACGCCATCAGCGCACATTGGGCGCCATTCCCGGAACAGCTGGTGGGCCACGACTACATGGCGATGCGCATCGATCAGCCTGACCTGACGCATGCCAATCCATTCCTGCACCTTGCCAACGGCATTCCTGGCGCGCGCGAGAATATGGGGAGCTACACGCTGGCGGTCGTCGGCCAGCCCAACGGCTTCGTGCTGCTCGCCGGTCAAGGCTGGGGCGAAGCGCTGCAGGACCATGCCTGCGCCGCAGCGCATTGATCTTGGGAGAACTTCAGCATGGAACTTGGCTTCAACCTGCCGATCAGCGGCCCAAATTCTGCACCCCGCAGCCTTGCCCGGCTTGCACAGGAAGGCGAGGCGATGGGTTACGACTACCTGACTCTGACCGACCACGTCGTTCTGCCGGACGTAAGTTCACCCGGCTATCCGTATTCCGAGTCCGGCGAATTCATCGCCAACGCGCCGACCGAGCGGCATGAGCTGCTCACGGCTACTTCGTTCATCGCTGCCAAGACGTCGCGGATCCGGTTGGTGCTCGCAGTTCTGGTGGTGCCACATCGTCCGGCAGTGCTTGCAGCCAAGATGCTGTCGACCATCGACGTGCTGTCCGAAGGCCGCCTGGTGATCGGCATCGGCGCTGGCTGGCTGAAGGCGGAATTTGATGCTGTGGTCACCACGCCGTTTGCGGAGCGCGGTGCCGTGACCGACGAATACCTGGAAGCGTTCCGCGCCTTGTGGACCCGCGAGCACGCACGCTTCGACGGCCGCTACACGAAGTTTGCCGACCTCGTATTTCTACCCCGCCCTGTGCAGCAGCCGCATCCGCCGATCTGGGTCGGCGGCGAGAGCGCCCCCTCGATGCGCCGCGCCGCGCGTTTCGGCAACGCCTGGTATCCGATTGGTTCAAACAACAGGCATCTGCTCGACACGCTGCCGCGACTTGCCGCGGGCGTTGCACGCCTGCGCCGGCTGACCGCGGAGGCGGATCGGGAGCCTGCAGACGTATCCGTTGTGTATCGCGTGAAGCGCTATGGGCATGCGGTGCCACCGCTCGCTTCGGATGCGGAGAGACGACTGTTCTCTGGCGAGGATGCGGACATCGTTGCCGACCTGCGTGCACTGCGCGACCTCGGCGTGACCGCGATCGACGTTGAGGTCGAGGGGCCCGACGAAGCCGCAACGATCGCCAACATGCGGCGGTTCAAGGATACGATCTTTGCTCGGGCCTGATGGTATGATATACTCGTCAGAGGTATATCTATCGGAGATGAACATGCAGGTCAGCAGGTGGGGGAACAGCTTGGCCGTACGACTTCCTGCGACGGTTGTCGACGCACTGGGGCTGCGTGAGGGCGACGAGATCGAGATCGAAGTGGCAGACCGCCGCCGGTTCCGTGTGGCGCGCGACGCCCGGCGAGATAAGGCTCTCGAGACGCTAAGCAGGCTTGGCTGGACTTTGCCAAAAGGTTTCCGCCTTAGTCGCGAAGAAGCAAACCAGCGTAAGTCATGAACGGCCGTGGCTTTCTTGATACAAATGTCTTGATCTACTCAACCCTGCCGTCAGATCCGCGTTCCGATGTCGCACGCGATCTGCTGTCGCGGCGCAACGTCATCAGTGTGCAGGTACTGAATGAATTTGCCAGTGTTGCGCGACGGAAGCTGCATCGTGCCTGGCCAGATATTGTGCGTGCGCTAACCGCTATACGAGCACTTTGTGCGACGCCGCATCCGATTACCCTCACCGCGCACGAGTCCGCTCTCGCGATTGCGTCCCGTCGCGGTTACCAGCTGTACGACGCCTTGATCATCGCTACCGCTCTCGAGGCCGGTTGTGCCACGCTGTACTCCGAGGATCTACAGGACGGCCAGATCATCGACAGACGGCTGACGATCCGGAACCCGTTCGCATAGCCGTCGGTGGTCCACCCCGCTATGCTGCGCTCCATCGTCCTGGGCGGAGGCGCGGATCACCATGAAAGTCTCCTACTTCGAGACCGGTCGCTACGTCGCACCGCCTGACATGCCTCGCGAATGGCCGGTGCCGTCGGGCAATTATGATGCAGCCATCGGCACAGAAGCGCTGCGCGGCATGGTGGAGCGCGTGAAGTTCGTAGAATCTCTGGGCTTCGACTGGATCAGCCTGTCCGAGCACCACTACTCGCCGCGCATTCTGACGCCGTCGCCGGTCATTGCCGCTACGTGGCTTGCGGCTCGCACCGAACGGATCAAGATCGCCATGCTCGGACCGATTGTACCGGTCAGCAATCCGATCCGCATCGCCGAGGAGATGGCGATGCTGGACACGCTGGCGCCCGGCCGCATCGTCATCGGCCTGCTGCGTGGCACCACCAACGAATACCTCAGCTACGACCTGAACCCGACCGAGGCGCGCGAACGCACCGACGAGGGAATGGACCTGATCCTGAAAGCCTGGAACGAACCGCAGCCCTTCGGCTGGCAGGGCCGGCACTTCCAGTATCGCACCGTGTCAATCTGGCCGCGCCTGCAGGACCCGCCACCGCCGACCTACGCGCTTGGCACCAGCGCTGAAGCCGGCGAATTCGCCGCGCGGCATCACATCGGGCTGGGCGTGTCGTACGGTACGTTCGAGATCATGGCTCGGGCGACGAACTACTACCGCGAGCGCTGTGCCGAGTACGGCTGGGAGCCCGGGCCGGAGGACATCATCTATCGCGCCAATATGATCATCGGCGAGACCGACGAGGAAGCCGAAGCGACCCTGCAGCGGCGCGACCGACAAGGGGCATTTCCAGTGCGACCGTCACTGCGTGACGCGCTGCTGGAGGCTGACATCAAGCGCAACGTCGCAGGCGAGCGGCGAGCTCAGCCCGTCGGCGGCGTGCTGCCGATCAGCTTCTGCGGGGGCCCGGACCGGATCGTCGAGCAGATCCGCCAGTGCCGCGAGGAAGTCGGCGCCGGCGTACTCGATCTGTCGCTGCAAGACCCTGGCACCGGCGACACTGATGCGATGCTGCGCGCGCTGGACCTGTTCGGGCGAAAGGTTCTGCCGCGCATTCGGGAGATCTGACGGTGACGGTAAGGCACGGGGCGTTCAGCGAAAGCTTCGTCGAAGCGGAGGGGTTCCGCATCCGTTACACGGAAGTGGGGCAAGGGACGCCGCTGATCCATCTGCACGGCGCCGGTGGGATGCGGGTGACACAGGCGCACACGCTGCTCAGTCGACATCACCGCGTCATTGTGTTCGAGATGCCTGGTTTTGGCGCGTCGCCGGTCAACGATCGCACTCAGAATGTGCGCGAACTCGGCTCAACGATGGCCCGCGCGGTGAGCGCCTTGGGCATCGAGCGCTGCAAGGTGATCGCCACGTCCTTCGGTGCCCGCGTCGCCCTGTGGATGGCGCTGCAGGAGCCCGAGCGCGTACTGGCACTGGTGCTGGAGGCACCGGCCGCAATGCGTCCGGCGGGTCACCAACCGCCGTCGGGTACACCGGAACAGATCGCACGCCAGCTCTATGCGCATCCAGAACGCGCGCCGATGGCACCCGTCGATCCCGACACGCAGGCAAGGCAGCGTGCACTTGTCAGCCGACTACGGGGACCGGATCGCGACACCGATCTCGAGGCCCGGCTGCGTGATCTCGCAGTGCCGACGCTTGTGTTGTTCGGCACGTTAGACAGAGTGATCCCGCCGGATATGGGACGGCACTACAAGACGCTGCTGCCCAACTGCCAGTTGGTGTTCATTTACGATGCGGGGCATGAGATCAGCACTGATCGTCCGGAGGCGTTTGCCGATGTGACGGCAGATTTCCTGGAGCGGCACGAGGCATTCGTGATCAACCGCAAGGACACGCTGATAAGCCCGTAATCACTTGCCGATGCAGAAGCGGGCGAACAGCGTATCAAGAATGTCCTCGACGCCCACGCTGCCGGTGATGCGGCCCAGCGCACGTAATGCGAGTCGCAGGTCCTCGGCGCGCAGTTCTGGCAGATCGGCGCAGCGTGCGCCGACCAGACGCGCCGCCGTTTCCCGCAACGCGGCACGATGCCGCGCCTGAGTGAGTGGCGGCGGTCCCGTACCTTCGGTTAACGATTGCGCCGCTGCCGCAAGTCGGTCGCGTAGAGCTGGCAGTCCACGACCAGTGAGTGCACTGACCGCAATCGCGCCTGCTGGTGTTGCGCCTCCGAGATCGATCTTGTTGGCCACCAGCAGGATCTCGCCCTCCCCTTGCGGGAGGGGGACGGGGGGAGGGGGCGTTGAATTAGCAGCTATCCCCTCCCTCCTCCCCCCTCCCGCAATGGGAGGACCAGAGGCGCCAGCCTCCATGACCGCGATGACCAGATCCGCCGCTGCCGCTCGCGCGCGCGCCCGCCTCACGCCTTCCGCTTCGATCTCATCCGCCGTGTCGCGCAGCCCCGCGGTGTCCACCAGCGTCACCGGCACGCCGCCCAACACGACGCGCGTCTCCAATGCATCGCGCGTCGTGCCCGGGGTCGCCGATACGATGGCCACATCCCGCTCGGCCAACGCATTGATCAGCGATGACTTGCCCACGTTTGGCGCGCCGGTAATGGCGAACACCAGGCCCTCGCGCAGCCGCTCGCCGCGCCGGTTATCGTCCAGATGTGCCGCGACCTCGCGCTCCAGCGCGTCCAGCTCCGCCACGATCTGATCTTCGACCTCCGGCGGCAGATCCTCGTCCGGAAAATCGATCAGGGCCTCCTGCTGTGCCAGCAGCAGGCGCAGTCGCTCGGTCCAGCCGCCGTACAGAGTGCCCAACGCACCATCGAGTTGACGCAGCGCCTGGCGCCGCTGCGCTTCGGTCTCCGCTGCGACCAGGTCATGCACCGCCTCGGCCGCAGTCAGGTCCATCCGACCGTTCAGAAATGCGCGCCGCGTGAACTCACCCGCCTCCGCAGGCCGCGTGCCAAGCGTCACGAGTGCGTCAGCCACGCCTGTCAGCACCGCCCGACCGCCATGCAGGTAGAGTTCTGCGGAATCCTCACCGGTATAGCTGCCTGGACCTGGCAACCAGACCACCATGCCTTGATCCAGCTCCAAGCCGGCACCATTCCGCAGGCGACAGAACGTTGCCCGCCGTGGCGCGGGCACGCGTCCACACAGCGCAGCAAGAATCCCACGGCTGTCCGGCCCGCTCACCCGCATCACCGCGAGTGCCGCCTGGCCTGATCCGGAAGCCACCGCGAAGATGGTGTCCGCGTTCATGCCTTCCTATGTCACGCCGACACGCAAGGGGCGCAACGCCCAAGGAGTGCAAACATGGCCGCCCAGGAAAACCTGCTGCGCCACGAAACCTCGCCATATCTGCTGCAACACGCCGAGAATCCGGTGCACTGGCGGCCCTGGAGCCCGGCAGCCCTGGAGGAGGCGCGAGCGGGGAACAAGCCGATCCTGCTGTCGATCGGCTACGCAGCATGCCACTGGTGTCATGTTATGGCGCACGAATCGTTCGAGAACCCCGAGACCGCGGCGCTGATGAACGATCACTTTATCAACATCAAAGTCGATCGCGAAGAGCGGCCGGACATCGATCACCTCTACATGTCCGCGCTGCATGCCATGGGCGAACAGGGCGGCTGGCCTCTCACCATGTTCATCGCACCCGACGGGGCGCCGTTCTGGGGCGGCACCTACTTCCCGCCCGAGCCGCGCTGGGGCCGGCCCTCGTTCCGTCAAGTGCTGCAAGGCGTCTCGGACGCCTGGAGCAGTGGACACGAGATGGTGCAGAAGAACACCGCCGCACTGCGCCGTGTGCTCGCCGGCATGTCCGATGCAAACGTCGGCGATTTGCCGACACCGACACATCTGGATGCTGTCGCCACCGCTTTCTTGCGACTGAACGATTCGGAGCAGGGCGGTCTGCGTGGCGCCCCCAAATTTCCCAACCCGCCAATCTTCCGCTTCCTTTGGCAGAACGCCTTCCGCACTGGTGCACATGAGGGGCAGGAAGCACTGCACCTAATGCTGACACGCATGTCGCAGGGTGGAATCTACGACCATCTCGGTGGCGGCTACGCGCGCTACGCCACAGATGCGATCTGGTTGGTGCCGCATTTCGAGAAGATGCTGTACGACAACGCGCAGCTACTGGAGCTGCTCGCACTCGCGCACGCACATCGTCCTGATCCGCTGTATGCGACCCGTGCGCAGGAGACGGTGGGTTGGATGCTCCGCGACATGACAGCGCAACGTGTGAACGGCCGTGCCGCCTTCGCCGCGTCGGAAGACGCCGACAGCGAGGGTGAGGAAGGAAAATTCTACGTCTGGACCGAGGCGGAGGTGGACGCGTTGCTGGGCGACGCCTCGCCCGCATTCCGCCGCGCCTACGACGTCACGCATGAAGGCAATTGGGAGGGTCACACGATCCTGCGCCGGCTCACGCCGCCCGGCACTGCGGAGGAAGAGGCGGAACTGAGCCGTGCGCGATCAGTGTTGTTCGAGGCGCGTGCCAGGCGCATCCGGCCGGGACGTGATGACAAGGTGCTGGCGGACTGGAATGGCCTTGCTATTGCTGCACTGGCGCGCGCGGCAATCGTGTTCAATCAACCCGCCTGGCTGGCACGTGCGGAAGAGGCGCAGGACTTTATCCTCGCCGAGATGTCGGGCCCCGACGGCCGCGTGCAGCATGCCTGGCGACTTGGCCGCGTCACTGCCGTGGGTCTCCTCGACGATCAGGCTTCGATGGCACGCGCCTCGCTGGCGCTGTACGAAGCCACTGGGGACGCCAGGCGCCTCACGCAGGCCGTTGGTCTCGCGGAGGCGGCGGAAGCAGCGTTCGCTGATGGGCAGGGTGGGTTCTACACCACCGCCGACGACGCGACGGATGTACCGCTGGCGCGCCCCCGAACCGCAGCCGACAATGCGACGCCGGCAGGCAACGGTCTGCTCGCCGAGGTCTTCGCACGTCTCTGGCATTTGACCGGGGATATCGATTGGCGAACACGGTGTGAGGCGCTGTTGCGGGCGTTCAACGGCAATCCCGACCAACTGGCAGCGATGCCGACACTGCTCGCGGCAGCTGACCTGCTGGAAGAAGGGGCAACCGTGGTTGTCGCCGGCCAACCTGAGCGGCCGAAGGTTGCCACGCTGATTCACGCAGCACTTGCCTCACCTGATCCCGCTGTCGCCGTGCTTCGCGTAACGAGGCCCGACGCATTGCCCGAGAGCCATCCTGCATCCGGCAAGTGGGCGGGCCCCGAGGGGGTTGCGGCCTTCGTTTGCCGGCGGAACGTATGCGGCCTGCCGATGACCGATGAGGCATCCTTGTCCGCGCAGGTGACGCAACGGGCGACCCACGACCTGCGGCAAACTTAGATCGTTGCTGCGGGCCGTCGAACAAGCTCAGCTAGAGCTGAGCAAGCGACGTTGTGCGGTCTTCGCCGATCAGCCGGTCCGCTCGATCGCCAACCGTCGCAGCAACGCAAGAGAAATGCGGCACATATCGCGTGCGTCTCGAATGCCCTTAGGGGTCATGGCGCACTGCACTTGACACGCGCCGCCGGGCGGCGCTGCCATTCGTCCCCGTGCCTCAGCTATCGCTCCATACCCCGGTCGGTGACATCTCCGTCTCGGAAGAGGACGGCGCAATCGTCTCAATCGATTGGGGCTGGGGAAGCCAACAAGGCGAGACGCAACTTCTGCGGCGCGCTCGCGACCAGCTGAACCGATACTTTGATGGCGAGCTGACCGAGTTCGATCTGCCGCTCGCTCCTGCCGGGAGC
>JBKPSV010000301.1:0-20596 GCA_046735215.1 Pseudomonadota bacterium
AACCAAGGCAATCGCCAACATGCGACGCGCCGCTTTCGCATCCTGTGATCGTGCCGCCGCGTGGCGCAGCTCAGCCGCCGACAAATCCAGTCGAGTGATCGCTATCGTCATCGCCGTCCCCCCGTCTTCCGCAGGGACTGCCAAGCACAACCCGTCGCGCCGCGCAGATTCACATCGGAGTCAACGGTTCAGGCGGTTGGTATTACATAGAGAATCTAAGCTCGGAGTCTTAATGAGGCCCTCGCTCACCGCAGTCGCTAGGATGGTGGTGTCTGCGAGTGCGCCTATCAGCCTGAAGATTGGCACCTTCTCATCGCGCCGAACCAAATCCAATAGCCTCTTTGAAAACTCGGCATCACCGAGATTGGCGTCGTGGCGAAGCCGATTTATCTCAGCACTATTGGTAAAGAACGAAAAGTACTCCAACGTCCGGTAAAAATAGAGCAGGCAGCAACGTCATCGGTCTGACTCAGGCCATTGTAGTAAAACCGCAATGGTTCAAGGTTGGTGACGAACGGTGGGGCAGCAAGCACTTGCTCTTCATGGTGGAAGTACTCCGCTTCGAGTATCGGCCCCGGATCGATTGGAAAGAGCTGCAGGAAGAATTGCAAACCTCTCTTCGTAGAGAGACATCGCATTTAAGAATGCAACTTCGACCTGGTCTGAGCCAGCACCGATTATTCGCAGGCTCAGGATTGTATCCCAGGTTCCGAACCACTCTTCGCGGAGGTAGGGGCCGAAAACCATGGCTGCTAGTGGAGTCGCTTGTCCGAATGTCGCCTCGATGTGTCCCATCTTGAAACCCACATATTTTGCGTGAGGCATAGAAACGAAGAATTCACTGTAGTCTCCAAGGGTAAACCCGCTCTGCCCATAGTTTCTGAATGCCCCATTGTTCGCCCTGGTGATTGCCTCCAGCCGGGGTTCGGATTTCTCGGGCACAAATAACCGGGCGCCGAGTACTGGCCAGGATACATTGTGACCGGCTGGCGCTTTCTCCCAAACAAGATGATCTTCTTCGTACTCATCTGAACTCGGATCGAACTCAAACGGGATGATCTGGGTCATGGGGCCCGGAACCTTCAAGCGGCCGCACACCAATATCACGATTGCCACTTCAGCTCGACTCACCCGGCGCAGGCAATTCGGCCTGCCAGGCACCGGCCGAGACGAATGCGAATGAACCACGACGAAACCTTCCGCTGACCTCAGACGGGCATTGGTATGAACGCTTGAGTAGATCGGTGGCCTTCGGCGAGATCGATCGCATATGAAGGCCTATGGTTACCCTATTCAGATCGCATCCAATGTCACTGATGGCAGTGGTGGCGGTGATACCGGGCGCTCTGTGGTTGACGAAGGCAAGCGCCGAGCCGCCTGCGGCTTACTGCCAGCGCGCCGGAACCAACGACACGACACACCCAATCCCCGAGGCGCTCGTTCCTGCTGTCAACGCAGCATTCGGAACTCGCATGCCCGCAAGCGTGGCAATGGACACCACCGTGTTTCGCTGCGCCGACCACCGCGTTATCGTCTGCACCGTCGGTGCCAATCTGCCGTGCGGCAAAGCAGACACCAGCCGCGCGCCCAATTCCGGCGCCATTCGGTGGTGCCGCGACAATCCCGACGCCGATTTCGTGCCTGCCGCGATCACGGGCCACGACACAATCTACACATGGCGCTGCCACGCCGGTGCCCCCCAAATCGCCCGCCAGACGCTGCACGTCGATCCGCACGGCTTCGTCGCCGAATCCTGGCAACCATTGCCGTAGCTACAAAAGCATCCGCCGCTTTGCCGATACCGTCCGCTGACTATAAGGAAAATATTCCTTGACGCGAAATCTGCCCTCATGTTCTTGTTCCGCTTGCATGGCCGCGCTCCTCGACCTCGTCCGCAAGCTCATCGACTACGGGAAGGAACTTGCCACCACCCTCAATCAGCGCACCGCGGAAAATCCTTACTTTGCCATTCTTAACTTCGGCACCAACGACTTCGCCCTGATCCTCGCGCGCCTCACCCGGCTCACACCGCCTCGCGTGGATACGACGTAAGCGGCGACCATCTGCGTCAGCGGCAGAACCGCAGCGGCGATTCCGCCGAACTTCATTATCGACGTCGTAATCTTGGTGGCGGCGAGCGAGTGCTTTAGGCCGACGATTGACAACGCCATGCCGATCAGGCTGGACCAGAAGGCCGGATTCTTCTCCCAGTTCGGATCGCGGCGAGCGGTTTCGACCACGCCGCGCACGCCGCCCAGGGCGCCGGCCACGTTCATCGCGACTTTTATCTCTTCGGCGCCGGTGAATGAGAGCGCGACCTGCGTGCCAATGCTGGCAGCGATCTCGGCTTTCTCGGCCGGCGTGAACATTTCCGGATCTGACGGCGTGCCGCCGATCGCTTGCTCTGCCCATTTCACCGCCGAATTCAACTTTTCCGTCAGTGGGGCCGTAATGCCGGTTTGCTTGTCGATCAGGCCCAGCGACTTGAGCTGGTCACCCGCATCAGCCGCAGCACGTAGGCCCTGGCTGCCGGGAATGGCAAAGTCGATGATCTGCTTGGCCACTGAGTTTCCGGCGGTTCCTTCTTTGCCGCCGACCACTTCAGCCGCCTTATCGCGAAAGCTCTTGTATTCCTTGCCGAGCCACAGACCGGTATCGACAACCTCGGTAACTTGCGTCACGACGCCCTTCGCGGCGCCGATGCCTTCTTGAACCTTGGTCCCGGCAAAGTCTTTCAAATCTGCGACCGGATCTGCTTCTCCGGCCGCGAGCTTTGCAGCACCGCGCAACAGCGACGAGCCCGCACCGTCCGTGAGAGACGCAGGCAGCACCGGGCTCAGTATCGTGCTCACCACCCTGTCGGCGACGGAATCCGTCGCCTGCGACAGCGTATCGCGGTACTCCTGCGGGATCTCCTCCTTCACTGCATTGACCTTCCGGCGCAGCCGCGTGGTCCAGCTATCGTCCTCCTCGCGCGCGGTCCCGGCCCCGGTGCCGGCCGCGACCGCCACTGGACCGGCGCCCGCCGCCTCTTGTTGTGGCGCCACTGCATCGTGGCGTTGCTGCACCACATGGGTGAGTTCATGCGCCATCAGGTGCTTACTGTCGTGCCCATGCGGCGCGAGCTGATCCGCGCCAAGAACGGCATCGTTGACCTTGTCCTCCGCGGACATAAAGCCGCTCATCCGAAGGGATCCCTCAGCCCGGTCCGGGATCAATGCGGGGTTAGTATAGGCACTCGTGTCAACGCCCAGGAAAGCTGATGCCCAGTCATGCTGCTCATCGGTGGGGCCGTGCGAAGCGAGATTACCTTTCTCACATGAATCAGAATACGACACTGAGGTCCCCTCCCCTTGTTCCGAATTCTTGTTGTTGAAACAGGCAGTGGATGGCGACGAGATTTTTCTCGCCGGCATCAGACATGCTTTTAGGAAGGTAAAGTCGATAGCTACACGACTGCAGACGCCTTCCTTTCGTTACATATTCAGGCAGCGCAGAGTGCTCGTCCGGAGCGGAGGCGCTATGAAACGCTTCATAGTAGTTTCGCGAATCAAATGGGTGGGGGAAGAAAGAGCTGATGTATCATCACCAAGGCGGGGTCAGTTCAGCAGTCCTGCTACAGCTGTCGAGCCCTGCCGCGTCTGATCATTGGAGGCAATATTCGCCAGTTGCATGCACCACAAACGAACGCAGCAACTCCGTATGCGGACAGTCCGATCGTTACCAATCCGGCCAATGCCGCAATCCGCAGCCAGCCGTGCAGTGGCGCCGCGAACAGGGCACGCTGTGTGAACCAGAGCACGACGGCCATGACGGCGGTTGCCGCCAGCATACGCGCCAGCCGGTCCTTCAGTTTTCGATCGATGTCTAGATGTCCGCGCCGCACCAGCACAACGGCCAGCCATCCAACGTTGAAGATCGCCGCCAGGCTGGTTGCCAGCGCCGGCCCGATGTGCTGCAGCGGCACCATGAAGGCCAGATTCATCGCAAGATTCAGCACCACCACAGCGATGCCCACCTTGACCGGAGTCGCCGTATCGCCGCGCGCAAAAAAGCCCGGCGCCAGCACCTTCACCAGGACGAAGGCCGGAAGCCCAAGCGCATAGGCCGCCAACGATTGCGCCGACAACCGTGCGCTCTCGGCGTCGAACGCGCCGCGGCCGAACAGCGACCACATCACCGGCCAGGCACAGATTATCAACGCCGCCGCGGCGGGCAAGGTCAGGAACAGCGCGTATTCGATGGCGCGGTTCAGCGTGGTGAGCGAAGCCTCCGCCTCACCGGCGCGGACCTGACGTGACAGCAACGGCAACAGCGCCGTGCCGACCGCAGTGCCGATCACCCCGAGCGGCAATTGCTGCACGCGATCGGCATAGTAGAGCAGCGACACGGTTCCTGCCGGAAGCAGGCTCGCGATGATCACGTCCACTGCCAGATTGAGCTGGGTAACACCGGCGCCAACCAATCCCGGCAGCATCCGTCGCAACAGCACGCGGATCTCTGGTGTCAGGCGCGGTCGTGGCAGTCGCAGTCCCATGCCGGCGCGCTGGAGTGCCCACAGCAGAAGACCAAGTTGGGCGACGCCGGAGATGGTGATGCCCCATGACAGCGCGTGTCCCGCGGTCGGTACATAGGGTGTCAGCCACAACATGCAGGCGATGGACACAACGTTGAACAGCACGTAGGAGGCAGAGGCGGCGGTGAACCGGTCAAGCCCGTTCAGCACTCCGGAAACCAGTGCGGCAAGGCAGATCAGCAGCAGATAAGGGAAGGTAATGCGCGACAGCGCCACGGCGAGGTCGAACTTCGCCGGAAGCTCCAAAAATCCAGGCGCCAGCACCGCCATCAGGTGCGGCATCAGCAGTTCGCCGGCGATGGTCAGCGCACCGAGCCAGAACGCCATCACGGCGAACGTCTCCTCGGCGAACCGACGCGCGGCCGGACGCCCTTCCGCAGCGAGCATGCCGGAGAATGCGGGAACGAAGGCAGCGTTGAAGGCGCCCTCGCCGAACAGCCGGCGAAACAGGTTCGGCAGCTTCAGCGCGACGAAGAACGCATCGGCCACCGGGCCGGCCCCAAGGAACGCCGCGATCAGCATATCGCGGGCGAAGCCCAGGATGCGGCTTGCCATGGTCCAGCCGCCAACTGTCAGGACGCCGCGCAGCACTATTCGTCTCGCCGGGGGCGCGCCAGCAGCGACGTAATCGCCTCGGTCAGCGTGATGCGTCCGGCCAACAGCGAGGCGACCGCGGCACAGATCGGCATCTCCACGCCTGCCCCGGACTCCGATCCGGAACCTTGCGCTCGTGCCACCAGCGCAGGCGCCGTGGCCACACCTTCGGTGACGCTGCTGCGCGCTGCGAGCACATCGACGAGGCGCTGGCCACGCCCCAGTGCAACGCCCAGGCTGTAGTTGCGACTGGCCGCCCCGGTGCAGGTGAGCAGCAGATCGCCCAGACCCGACAGCCCCATCACCGTCTCTGCGCGTCCGCCCAACGCCACCGCAAGACGTGACAGCTCGGCCAGGCCGCGCGTGATCAGGGCGGCACGGGCGTTTTCACCCAGGCCAGCACCGATCACCGCGCCGGCCGCGATCGCAATCACGTTCTTCGCTGCCCCACCGGCCTGGGCGCCGATCGGATCGTCATTGCCGTACAGCCTGAACGAGGCGGTGCCGAGCATGCCAGATATTTTCTCGCGCAGCGCAGCATCCGAGGCGGCGATGACCGAGGCGGCGGGCAGCCCAGCGGCGATCTCATGAGCAAAGTTTGGACCGGTCAGCACGGCCGCCGGTAGATCGGGCCGCACTTCTGCGGCGATTTCCAGCGGCAGTCGCAGCGTGCCCGCCTCCAGCCCCTTGGCAGCGATAACCAGTGGTGCAGCCGGCAGGTGCGGGAGCGCGGCGCGCACGAACTGCATTGGAACCGTAAGCAGCGTCGCATCCGTCACTACCAGGTGCGCGGAAGTGACGGTAATGGCCGCAGGCAGCTGCACCCCGGGCAGACGCGGATTCTCCCGGCTCGCTGCGATCGAGGCCGCCCGCATCGCGTCACGAGCCCACAGGGTCACCTGGTTGCCGGCGCGCGCGGCCTGTAACGCCAGCGCGGTGCCCCAGGCACCTGCCCCGACCACCGCGATGCTACTCATCGGCAATCCGCCTGACCTCGACCGATTCGCCCCGCTCGCCGTTGCCGAGACGATCGAGCAGGGCGGCCAGGATCGGCGGCAGCTCCACCTCAAATCGGTATGGCGGATTGACCAGCAGCATGCCGCAGCCGTTGAGCCGGCTGGGATCGACCGGTTCGCGGAGCACAAGCTCGACCGCGACCACGTCGCGAAGACCGCCGTCGCGCACATCGGTCATCAATTGCCGCACGGGAGCACGCTGCTTGATCGGATACCAGGCGGCGAACACACCGGTGCGAAATCGCGCCCAGCCGCTCGCCAGGCCGCGGGCCAATACGGCAAATTCCTGCGGATCCTCGAACGGCGGATCGATCAGCACCAGCCCGCGTTTCTCGCGCGGCGGCAGCAGCGCGCCAAGTGCCTCCCACCCGTCCCGGTGGTGCACGCCAACCTGACGGTCGCTATGGAACACATGGCGTAGAGCAGCCGCCTCTTCCGGGTGGCGTTCGCAGCACGCCATTCGGTCCTCGGCCCGCATAAGGGCGCGGGCGATCACGGGGGAGCCGGGATAGAGACCGGCTCCGCGCACCAGCTCGACATACCCTGCAAGCACTGGGGGCGGATCATCGAGCAGCCGACCAATCCCGTGCCGCCATTCGCCGGTCCGCGCGGCCGGTCCCTCGTCCAGTCGATAGCGGCCGGCACCCGCATGGGTGTCCAGCACGAATAATGGTGCTGGCTTGCGCTGCATGGCGCGGATCAACCAGACCAGCACTGCGTGCTTGAGACAGTCCCCGACGTTCCCCGCGTGGTAGGCGTGGCGATAGTTCATAGCGCCCATCTTGGCCGCGGCGCGATGTCCAGTCCGTCCGCCAGGCCGAGCCGAAGACGCTCGATGCCGGTCCAGGCAACCATCACCGCGTTGTCGGTGCACAGCCGGACCGGTGGCGCGGCCAACGCAAACCCATGCTGTCCGGCGACAGCGCTCAGCGCGGTCCGGATCGCGCCGTTGGCTGCCACCCCGCCGGCGACCACCAGCACATGCGCATCAAGCGACCGCTCGCGCATCATAGCCATGGCATGCGCCGCGCGGTCGGCCAGCACATCCGCGACGGCAGACTGGAAACTGGCGGCAATGTCAGCGGCCGCCTGCACCGGCAGAGCACCTGCGCCCTGCCGCGTCACTTCGCGCGCGACGGCCGTCTTCAACCCGGAAAAACTGAAGTCGCAGCCCGGGCGTCCCAGCAGGGGCCGGGGAAAGACGTGGCGCCGCGGGTCGCCGTCCGCCGCCAGCCGCTCCAACGCCGGCCCGCCCGGCCAGCCCAGGCCGAGCAACTTGGCAACCTTGTCGAAGGCTTCGCCCACCGCATCGTCCATCGTGCTGCCGAGGCGTACATGCTGGCCGACGCCGTGCACGGCCACGCACTGGCAGTGGCCACCCGAGAGCAGCAGCAGCAGGTAGGGGAAGGCGACGCCGCCCTCGACCAAACCCGGCAGCCGAGCGGTCAGTGCGTGCGCTTCCAGATGGTTCACCGCGACGAAGGGCAGGCCATGCGCAACGGCGATGCCCTTGGCAAACTGGCTGCCGACGATCAGGCCGCCGATCAACCCCGGTCCCGCGCTCGCCGCGACACCGTCCAGCTCGGCAAACCCCAGCCCGGCGCGTGCCATTGTCCGGTGCACCTGGTCCGGCAGGGCGGCCAGATGCGCGCGTGCGGCAATTTCCGGCACCACACCCCCATAAGGTGCGTGTTCGCGTTCCTGGCTCAGCACTGCTTCGGCAAGTACCCGGCCATCGGGGTCCAGCACTGCTGAAGCTGTCTCGTCGCAGGAGCTTTCGATCCCCAGCACCGGGCCCATATCCACTCTTTCCAGCCGCTGCCGAGAGTAATAGGACGCGGCAATGAGCGCCGCTATGCCGCTGCGCGTTGGCACCCGAGGCTCGCCACTGGCGCTGATTCAGGCCCGGTCATTCATTGACCGGCTGCAGCAAGCGTGTGCCACGGCGGCGGCGGAGCACATCATCCGCACGACCGGCGACGCCGTGCAGGATCGCCGCCTCGCCGACATTGGCGGCAAGGGACTGTTCGCCAAAGAGATCCACGACGCGCTCACGCAGGGCCGCATCGATCTGGCCGTGCACAGCCTGAAGGACCTGGAGACCACGTTGCCGCCGGGCATCGTGCTCGGCTGCACGCTCGAGCGGGAGGACGCGCGCGACGCGCTGATCCTTGCCGATCCGGAAACCAGGACCAATACGGCCGATCCGTTTGGCTGCCTGTCTGCAGGAGTTGTCGTCGGCACTTCCTCGGTGCGCCGACAGGCGCAGTTGCTGCATGTGCGCCCGGACATCAAGATCACAATGCTGCGGGGCAACGTGCAGACACGACTGCGCAAATTAGCCGATGGCGCCTGCGCGGCGTCGCTGCTGGCGTTCGCCGGGCTGAAGCGTCTGGGCCTGGCCGACCGGGCGAACCTGGTGCTCGACCCGGAAGTGATGGTGCCGGCCGCGGGCCAGGGCATCATCGGCATCACTGTGCGACAGGACGACAGCAGCCTGCGCGAGTTGCTCGCCGCGGTGAACGACACTGCGGCGCGCGCCGCCGCCACGGCGGAGCGGGCAATGCTGCTGCAGCTGGACGGCTCCTGCCGCACGCCTATCGGCGCATACGCCCGGTTGCTGCCGAACGGTGCATTGCACCTCACCGGTCTGGTGGCCCGCCCGGACGGGTCTTTCGTCCTCAAGCGCAGCCTGCAGGGTGAGGCGGCCGATGCGGGCAGGATTGGCCGCGAACTTGGCGATAACCTGCGGGCCGACAGCCCCCGCGATCTCTTTGACTGATCGGGCGCGTGGCATACTGATCACGCGGCCCGAGCCGGGCGCCAGTGAGACCGCGGCGCGAGTGGCAATGCTGGGTTATCAGCCTGTCCTGGCGCCCCTGCTGGTGGTGCAGAGCCGTGGCGTGTCGCTGCCGCCGGCCGAACGCGTGCAGGCGATCTTGGTCACCAGCGGAAACGCGATCCCGCTGCTGCCGCCGACACATCGCCACCTGCCGTTGCTGGCGGTTGGCGAGACTACAGCCACGCGTGCCCGCGCTGCCGGGTTTGTTCAGGTGAGCAGTGCAGACGGCGATGCCAAGGACCTTGCCGCGCTGACCGTGAAGTGCTGCGGCCCGGCCAGAGAACCTCTCCTGCTGGTTTCCGGGCGTGGCCAGGGTCAGGGACTGGCATCCGCGTTGCGCGACTGCGGGTTCCGTGTCGTTCGCCGCACGGTATATGCGGCCGTCCCGGTCGCCCAGCTACCGGATCAAGCCCGTGGCGCGATCCAGGCAGGCGGCATAGGCACCGTCCTGCTGTTCTCGGCGGAGACCGCGCGACAATGTGTGCGCCTGTTGCGGGCCGCAAGTCTGCGGGACGCCGTCCGTTCTATCGAGGCCCTGGCTATCAGCCAGCCAACCGCCATGGCATTAAGAGCGCTCCCCTGGTGGCGCATTCGCGTCGCTGAACGACCAAACCAGGATGCCATGCTGGCCATGCTGCGATGAGCGACCCACCCGCCTTGCCCCCTCAAGAGGAGCAGCAGGCCGAGCCGCCCCCATCGCCGCCCGAGCGGCCGTCGGAACGGCGGTTGCTTCCCTGGCTGACCGCCGCAGGCTTTCTAATTGTTGGCGCTGCCGTCTTCTGGGTCTGGCAGCACCCCGTCGTCGAGCCCGCATCCACCGAAGCCACTGACACGCTGGCGCGTCAGCTCAGCGCGCTGGATGCGCGTGTATCCAGGCTGGAACAGCGGCCGATGCCGAGTGCTGCTGACCTCGGGCCGCTCAACAACAGGCTCACCGCGCTGGAACAGCGACCAGCCCCGCAGGCTTCACCCGGTGCGCCGCCGGCCAATATTCAACCGCTGGAGGCGCGCATCGCGACGCTGGAACAGCGGCAGCAGCCCGACCTCCAGTCACTGGTAAACCGGTTCGCGGCGCTGGAAGCCAAGCAGCAACAGGCCAGCGCCGAAATGTCCACGCGTGTGGCGACGCTGGAGAACGAGGACCGCGCCATGCAGACCGATCTGACGCAGCGGGCGGATGCCGCCGCCGCTACAGCAAAACACGGTGCGCTCGTCGAGGCTGCGTCGCTGGCGCTCGCGGCCGGACAGAAACTGGGGAATCTCCCGGGCGCGCCCCCCGCGCTGGCGCGCTTCGCCGATGCCGCCCCCCCAACTCTGGCAAGCCTTCGCCTCGCTTTCCCAGCGGCAGCGCGCGAGGCGCTCGGAGCGTCGCGGCCGCCGACCGAAGGGAAGCCGCTGATGACCCGACTCTGGGCGCAGGCGCAGGATCTCGTGACTGTTCGGCAGGGCGATCATGTGCTGGTGGGTGATCCTGCCGCCGGCCTGTTGGAACGGGCGCGCATGGCCTTGGACGCAGGCGACCTCGGAGCGGCAGTGGCGGATATAGGCAGCCTGCAAGGCGCATCGGCGCAGGCCATGGCGGGATGGCTTGCCCAGGCCAATGCACTGCTGGCAGCGAGGGCCGCGCTCGTCGCGTGGGCGCAGTCGACCTGATGCGCCGCATTCTGCTCATTCTGCTGGTCGGCGTGATTGTGCTGGCGCTTGCGTGGGGGCTGGCGAGCCTGCCGGGTCGAGTGAGCGGCGAAATCGGCAATATCTCGTTCGAGGCGCCAACGTCGGTGGCCGGTCTCGGTCTGCTGCTGCTGTTCGCTGTGCTATATGCCTTGCTCCGGCTTTTCGGAGCGATGATCAGGCTGCCTCGCGCGATCCGCCGACGGCAGGCGGCGCGCCGCCGGACATCGGGCGATCTCGCCGTTACCCACACGCTGTTGGCGCTGGCGGCTGGTGATACCGGCGACGCTCGGCGAGAGGCGGGCCGCGCCCGTCGATTGCTGGGCGACACACCGGCCACTCTGTTGTTGGCGGCGGAAGCAGGGCGGATTGCCGGCCGCACCGATGAGGCTGAGGCAGCATTCAGGACGCTCGCCGACCGTGACGACGCAGCGTTTCTTGGGCTGCGCGGATTGCTGCGCCAGGCGATTGACCGCGGCGACTGGACCGAGGCGATGGCGCTCGCACGTAAGGCCGAGGCAGTGCAGCCGGGCGCGGCATGGCTGCGTCGCGAACGCGCGCGGCTCGCGGTGCGTGCGGGTGAATGGTCGGATGCGCTGGCGCTGGCCGACGCCGATGCGCCAAAGGCGGCACTCGCCACCGCGGCCGCGGAAGCAACCGCGGACGAAGGACAGATGCTGCGCCTCGCGAGGCAGGCCTGGCAGGAAGACCCCTCGCTGGCGCCGGCCGCGCTGGCTTATGGCAAGCAACTGCGTAAGGCGGGGCGCGAAACGCGGGCGCTGACTGTCATCCGTCATACCTGGAGCATCGCGCCTCATCCGGATCTGGCCGAATTTGCCTTGGCACTGGTGACCGATCCGCTCGCACGGACCCAGGCGGCGCAACGACTGACCGAAGCCAATCCGACGCACGCGGAAAGCCGGGTGGTGCTGGCGCGGACTGCGCTGGATGCTGGCCTTACAGGCGAAGCGAGGCGACATGCGGACGCCGCCATTGCGGCGGGGGCGAACCAGCGTCGGGTGTGGCTGTTGCTGGCGGAGATCGAGGAAGCGGAGGGCAGCGATCAGCGTGACACGCTGCGTCGGGCTGCGACAGCCGATCCCGACCCGACCTGGCGGTGCGAGAGTTGCCATACCGCCCACGCAAAGTGGCACGCAGCATGTCCTGATTGCTTCACGGTCGGCAGTCTTCGCTGGAGCGCCGTACCAGTCGAAGGCCCGCCGACGCTTCAGGCGCGGGCACTTCAGGCGCGGGACGAGACGTTCCTGATCAGCAGCGGCTAGCGCGTGATGACCGCAGGCGGAGCGCCGGAGGTCTGAATCGCGCCCAAATTAGGAACTGAAGGAAGTCGCCGGCTCGCTGACCGGGCGAGACGCCGGCTCCGAACGTGTCTGGTCGGTCAGCATCTCGATGTGACCGGTAATCTGGCCGCCATCCTCGACTTGAAGTCGGCGGCAGCGCGCGGTGCCCAGCACCTTGCCGCTGGCGCGCACGATCAGGCTGCCGCGAGCAGTCAGAGTGCCGTCGATTGTGCCGGCGATCTCGGCGTCCTCGACCTCGATCTCGCCCTTGAAGATGCCGCCGGGCGAGATGGCGAGTTCGGTCGCGTGGATCATGCTGGCTTCCACGGTCCCTTCGACCACAAGCCGTTCTGCATCCTGCACGGTGCCTTGCACACTGATGCCACGGCCGACGACCAGGGTGCGGCGCTCGGACGGATCGCGAGCCTGTGGGCGAATCGGCGGCAGGCCGGGACGCGCCCCGGCGGGCGGTGTTGCCGGCGGGGGTGGCGCTGTGGTGAAGGGTTGCCGGGACATTGTTGGCACCTCCTGCGGCTGGGCAGGACGAAACGGAGGCACGCCGAGACCGGAATCAACGGGCCTAACTGGCTCGTCGGCATGAGCCTGAGTGTCGTCCTGCTGGGGAAATGAAAGGCCGGCGGGCAAAGGAGTACCCGGTTCGGCGGGTTGTGGGTCGTCGGGCCTGCGACGCTTGAACACGGACACGGGCGCCTCGCTGGCTGGCAATGCTTGGATTCGCGATGGTTCAGCCGGGGTAACACGGTCGGTTCCGGTCGAACAACCTATTGCCGGCGGTTATCCACAATGATCCGCATGGGCCACGAGCGCCTGGTCAAGTACGTGGACCATTACGGCGGTTCCAATTACCGGGATGAGCAGGTTGAGCAGAGGGATATAACCGGCGAGCGCCAGGATGCAGCCATGCGTGATCACCATTGGCCGCGCTCGGCGATAAAGCATTGTCGCAGCCGAGCGCGGCATACGGCGCATTGCCACGGCGGCAAATAGACCCCGACCGATGGCGTAGCCACCAATGATCCAGGCGAGGATCAGGCCGACGCCAGGCAACAACAACGCGGCAATCAGCGCCAAAACGTTGAGCAGCAGTATACGCCCGGCAATGCTGATGCCGTCCCACAACTGCACCATCAAGGGCGCGCCGTTGGCCGGCGGCAGCGCGGGATAGTGGCGGCGCTCCACCGCTGCGGCGATGCGATCGATGTAGAGCGAGCTGATCACGACCGCGACGGGTAAGAAGAGCCACAGGGCAAGCAAGGAGGCGCCGATCCCGCCGGCCAGGTCCGCGGCCCAGCCCAACCAGCCGTGCAGGTCCAGCAACTGATGAATTGCCCAGATGGCCACGAAGTGGAGCGCGATGAAGCACGCCGCCGCCCAGAGCAGACTGCGAACCAGCACGCCGAGTAACACCGGGTCGTCGAGCTGGCCAATGGCCCGGGTGAGCGGTGCGAACAAGGTCAGGATCCGAGAACGTCGGCCAGACGATCCTCAATCGCGCGAGCCACCGGCCCTCGGTAGTGGAGAGTGTCCCAGAAGTCGTCTTTGTGCCGCGTGAAGGTACTGTCGAGCAAGAAATCAACCGTCCAGGTGTTACGTCGCCTTTCGGCCAATCCTCGGAAGGCGTCCTTGCAGGCGTCAAGTTCCCCCGCCGCCTTACTGCCGGCCGCCGGGATGGCGCTGACATGGCGCGGCGGAAAAACCAGCATAACGCGAGCGACAGGGTCAACGCTGGTGAGGAAGTGCTGCAGTAGCGGCAGAGCGGTGAAATCGCCGGCCAGCGTTTGCCCTCCAGACTGTTGGTTCGGCGGTGGCGCCTCGGCGAATTCCGGCGTGCGCCAAACTTTCCCGGTGTCGTAATCATGATAGCCATCGGCGCGCGCGGGTCGATCCAGACCCGCGAGCAATTTCAGGCGACGTGCAGCCGCTTCGAACGATTTGTAGCGCAGCATGTTGACGACGTAGTCCAGTCGATCATTCGCATAGAGCCAGAACGGGAACGGGTAGCTCGGCGCGATCGGGTTGACCGTGGTGCACCAGGACTGATCGAGACCAAAGACAAAGTTCAAATTCGGATTGTGCTGGTGCTGGCGCCGGAAATAGTCCGCGAGCACCAACTGCTCGACCGGCCCACTGCCTGGCACCGCAAGCGAGACCACCCGACGGCCGGTCAGCCGCGAAAGCCGCGCAGGATCGATCAGTTGGATGGTGGAGTTGCCAAGGATGGCGGTGTCGACATCCGGACGGCGCGCAACACTGGCGAAGGCGAGGCGTTGGCCGAAATTGGCCACGCCGTGCGCGGGAAGCAGCGAAAATCGGCCAGTGTCATAAGGGTCGAGCGCCAGAAGCAGCCCCACAACCGCAGCACCGACAATCAGTGTACTCGCAGCATAGCGCCAAAGCAGGCGACGCCAGTGCCGGCGCTCAGAAATGGAAGTAGATGAATTCATACGCAGGTCCGTCGGCCAGCTTGAGCAGCAAGGCGACTGTTGCGAAGGCGCCCACGGGCGCAAGCCAACGATATGGCCGCAGATTGCCGGCGATCGTCTGGCTGGTGGGCGCAAGGAATGCAACGGCCGCCGCTATGGCGATTGTGCTCAGCCCACGGGGCCACGCCGATCCATCGCCGGTCAGCATCGCGGTAAGCACGCTCCACGCCGCAGCGAGGCTCGGCGCACGGAAGAATATCCAGGTCACCAGCAAGAAGACCATCAGCATCGCCCAGCCCATCGGGCGCGATATCGGCACGAACCAGCGGCGCCACAGCGCGCCGGCGGCCAGGCCTATTCCGTGCAACATGCCCCAGACGACAAATGTCCATCCCGCACCATGCCACAGTCCACCGAGTGTCATGGTGATCAGCAGCGCGGCCAACTGCCGTGTCAGGCCATGCCGGTTGCCGCCGAGTGGGATGTAGAGATAGTCACGCAGGAAGCGCGATAGGGTTATGTGCCAACGCCGCCAGAACTCGCGCAGCCCATCCGCGCGATAAGGTGCGTTGAAGTTCACCGGCAAACCGAACCCGAGCATGAGCGCAAGTCCGATTGCCATGTCGGAGTAGCCGGAGAAGTCGAAATAGATCTGCAAGGGGAAGGCGAGGGCGCCGGTCCATGCCTCGCCCTGTGTCAGGGCACGTTGACCCGCTGCGGCAAATACCGGATCTGCGAGCGGCGCGAGTGAATCCGCTAGCAGGATCTTCTTGCCGAGGCCTATCAGGAACAGCGCTATGCCCTGGGCCAGCCGCTCCTCCCAGCCTTCGCGCAGCGGCGACAGGCGAAACTGCGGCACGATCTCGTAGTATCGGACCAGCGGTCCGGCGAGGATCTGCGGGAACAGCGCGATATACAGCCCGTAGTCGCGCAGGGAGTAGCGCGGTGCCCGGCCTGCATAGAGATCGGCCAGATAAATGGCGTTGTGGAACGTGAAGAAACTTATGCCGATCGGCAGCAGAATCGCCGGCAGATCGAACCTCCAGCCTGTCGTATCGGTAACGGCGCCAGCGAAGAAGCCCAGGTACTTGAATACTGCCAACGACAGAAGATTGGCCACGATCGCCGCAACCAGCAGCGATTTGCGCCCGATGCGAAAATACGCCAGTGCCGCAAGCCAGTTGAACAGGATAGAGCCCAGCAGCAATGGCTCGAACCGCCAGTCCCAGTAGCCGTAGAACAGCACTGATACCAGCAACAGAAAGTGCAGACGCACCTCATCATGGCGGGCCAACAGCCAGTAGATCAGCAGCACAGGCGGCAAGAAGCACAGGATGAAGGGTAGGCTATTGAACAGCATCGAGAGGCAGGCGGCGCTTTATGCCGGCGGCTGGAACGGCTGGACGATTTCGCGAAACTCGCTGCGGTCTTCGCACAGCGAAGCATGGCTCGCGAGCGCCGGCCAGCGCTGCTGATCGAACAGCCCAGGATGCGCTTCGCGGGTGAAGCGCAGCGCGCAGGCAACGGCGATATCGACATGGCCAATGGCCTCGCCGAACCAGAAAGGCGATGTGCTCTCGATGCGAGATGCTTCCAGCGCAGTCAGCACATCGGCGATCTGCGTCCGGCAGCGCGCGATCCACTGTTCTGAAGTCGCCTCGTGCAAAATTCGTTCGTAGATCAGGCTGACCGACTTGTCGGCGAGGCCGGTCGCCAGCGCGCAAACTTTCAGCGCCCGCCGGCGCGCAGCACCACTCTGCGCGATCATTGCGCGTGATGGACCGACGCTTTCGTCGAGATAGTCGAGGATCGCGCCGCTCTCGATCAGCGCCTCGCCATCATCGAGCACCAAGGTCGGCACACGACGCAGCGGATTAAACGGCACGATGCGTTCGGCGTCGCCGAAGGTCGACCAGGGACGATGCTCATACGCGATCTTGTATAGGCGCAGCGCGATCGCGACGCGCCGCACGAACGGCGAGTCATATTGGCCGATCAGGATCATGAGATGCTCCGCTAGCTGATGGGCGGTGGCCCTGTCCGGTAACCATTGAACTCGAGGCCCGGAAGCGGCTTTCTGGTGCCCCAGCGGCCCAGGAACCGCCCGAGTTGCGGTTCGAACCGAATGCGCACCACGCCGGTTCCATCGCGGTCATGCCAGACGAAGTCCGCCTCGCAATCCCCGGTGCGGCGCAGCTCGGTCAGCGTGCCCTCGAATGGGACGAAATCATGGATGCGATAGCGACCGACAAGGGCGCCATCGCCAGCGACCTGGAACGTCGTGTCCATCGTCTGCAGCCCGGCGCCGTTCCACACTGGGCCGCGCCATGCTCCAGCGCTATCGGCGAAGCAGGCGTCAAGCGCCAACGCCGGTGGCGCCGTCAGGACCGACGCAAGAAAGACGAGCAGGCGGGCATGCATCCGGCTTCGTCCGCTTCCCTCCAGATAGAACAGCGCGCTAGCCTCCCGGCCTTCGACAGACAGGTGACCGTATGGATTATACCACGCTGGGCAGGACAGAACTCAAGGTCAGCGTCGCCGGCCTCGGCTGCGGCGGCTTCAGCCGGCTTGGGCTGTCCACCGGCGGCACCGAGGCCAGCGCGATCGCCATCATCCATGCGGCGCTGGACCAAGGCGTAAACCTGCTCGACACCGCCGCGCCGTATGGCACCGAGCACGTGGTTGGCAGGGCGATCAAATCGGTGCCGCGCGATCGCGTGGTGATCGCCACCAAGTCGTCGGTTATCCGTGGCGGTGAGCGCTGGACGCCGGAACGCGTCGTGGCGAGCCTGGACAATTCGCTGCGCGAACTTGGTATCGACTGCATCGATGTATTTCAGCTGCATGCTGTACCGCCATCCGATTACGAATATGTGCGCGACGTCATCGCGCCGGTGCTGCAGAAGGAGAAGGAACGGGGAAAGTTCCGGTTCCTTGGCATTACGGAGACCTCGCCGAATGATCTGGAACACCGGATGCTTCTTCGCGCCGTCCCGGACGGAATTTGGGACGTGGTGATGGTGGCATTTCACCTGATGAATCAGAACACGCGCGAGGCAGTGTTTCCGGCAACCCTGAAGCATCGCGTCGGTACGCTGATGATGTTCGCGGTGCGTGGCATCTTCGCTCGCCGCGAGCGAGTTGCTGAGGCGATGAAGGCATTGGCCGCGGAAGGCAAGGTGCCGCAGTCTCTGGCGGACGATCCCGATCCACTCGGCTTCCTGGTGCATACCGGTGGCGCGACCAGCCTGACCGACGCCGCGTATCGCTACGTGCGGCATGAGCCTGGGGTGGACGTGGTGCTGTTCGGCACCGGCGATCAGGCGCACTTGCGCTCGAATATTGAATCTATTTTGCGGCCGCCACTGCCGCAGGCTGATCGCGACAAGCTGAAGGAATTGTTCAGCCATCTGCGTGGCGTGGGCCTAGTTGCACCATCGGCTGCGCGATGACAGGAGGACGTGTATGAAGATCGCCCGCATCGAGGACCTGCACTGCGACGCCGGCTGGCGCACCTTTTCGTTTCTGAAGATCACCACCGACGATGGGCTGGTCGGTTGGTCGGAATACACCGAGGCCGATGGCAGCCGCGGCCTGACCGGTGTGATCCGTGGCCTGGCGGAGCCGCTGATCGGGCTCGATCCGCGGCCCGTGCAGCAGATCGCGTCGATGCTGTGGGTGCGCCAGGTGCAGGCGCCCGGCGGCGTCAATTCCCGTGCCATCGCCGCAATCGAGAATGCGCTGCTCGACATCAAGGGCAAGGCGCTGGGTGTGCCGGTCTATGAGCTGTTCGGCGGTCCGGTGCGTGATCGCATCCCGGTCTATTGGTCGCACTGCGGCTCCTATCGCGTACGCAACCACGAGCTGGTCGGCGCGCCACCGCTGCGCACCTATGACGATATCGCGGCACTCGGGGCCGAGGTGAAGCGGCGCGGCTTCAAGGCGCTGAAGACCAACATCCTGCCGTTCGATGGAGATAAGCTGATCGGTTTCGGTCCAGGATTTGGCAGGACGCCCGGTTGGCCCGAACTGAACGTCGATAAGAAGACGCTGCAATCGGTGCGCGATCTGTTGGGCGCATTCCGTGCCGGCGCAGGCCCGGACATGGGGCTGCATCTCGATGTGAACTACCACTTCAAGACCGAGGGCTATCTGCAGATCGCCAAGGCGGTCGAGCCGTTCGACATGACCTGGCTCGAGATCGACACCTGGGATCCCCAGTCGCTGGCACTCATCCGAAGCAAAGCGCCATGTCCGATCGCCTCCTTGGAATCAGTATGCGGGCGCCGCGCGTTCCGCCCGTTCCTCGACGCCTACGCGACGGATGTCGCGATCATCGACGTGATCTGGAACGGGTTCCTGGAGTCGATCAAGATAGCCGCCATGGCGGAAGCCTATGAAGTGAATTGCGCTCCGCACAATTACTACGGTCATCTTTGTTCAGCCATCAGCGCGCATTTCTGTGCCATTGTCCCAAACTTCCGCGTGATGGAGATCGACATCGACAGCGTGTCGTGGCGGGATGAACTGTTCTTGAACCCGCCGGCGATCGAGAACGGCGAACTCGTATTGCCGAAAGGCCCTGGCTGGGGCGTCGAGGTGAACGAGGCAGCCATACGCGACTGTCCCCCGCGCTAGGAGCGACGGCATGACCACACAATACGACATACTCGGGATCGGCAATGCGATTGTCGATGTAGTGGCGCAGGCGGATGATACATTCTTGTCGCGTCATGATATGCGCAAGGGGTCGATGGCTTTGATCGACCCCGATGCCGCCGAAGCTCTGTATGCAGCGATGCCACCCGGCCAGGAGAGCAGCGGTGGCTCCGCGGCCAACACCTGTGCAGTCGCGGCGGCTTTGGGCGCGCGCGTTGCCTATCTCGGGAAAGTGGCCAACGACCAGCTTGGTACAGTGTTCCATCACGATATGACGGCGATCGGTGTGCATTTCCCCTCGACGCCCCTTTATGGCGGCGCCTCGACCGCGCGTTGCCTGATCCTGGTGACGCCCGATGGACAGCGCACGATGAACACCTATCTTGGGGCATGCGTCAGCTTCAGCGAGGCCGATGTTTCGGATTCATTGGTCGCTGATGCCGCGGTGACTTATCTCGAGGGCTACCTGTTCGATCCGCCGGCAGCGCAGCGCGCGTTTCGCCGGGCCGCAAGGACTGCGCATGAAGCCGGAAGGCAGGTGGCGTTGTCACTCTCCGACCCCTTCTGCGTCGACCGGCATCGTGCTGCCTTCCTGGAATTGGTAAAGCAGGATATCGACATTCTGTTCGCCAATGAGGCAGAGGTGACCAGCCTGTACGAAGAGAACAGCTTCGTGGCGGCGGCCGAGCGCGCGCGCTCCGATGTGGCGCTGGCCGCCCTCACGCGCAGCGAGGCTGGCAGCGTCATCCTGCGCGGCAGCGAGACCGTGGAGGTTACCGCGGAGCCGACGCGTGTGGTGGATACGACAGGCGCCGGCGATGCTTACGCGGCAGGGTTCCTTGCTGCTCTGACATCAGGCAGATCGCTGCCCATATGCGGTCGGATTGCCTCCATCGCTGCGGCGGAGGTGATCGGCCATTTCGGCGCGCGACCCCACACCGACCTGAGAAAGCTGACCGCTTCCATCTGACTGGCATTGCCAGGCAAGTGGCCTATCGCCGAACTCGAAGATGCAGCGGCGGCAGTGCGTTTAAGGAGCCGGTGTCGCTATGCCGCGAAGGCGGTGCGTTCTCCGATGCGCCGTCAGGGACCGCAGCCTGCGATTGACCTCCGCCGTGGAAGTGCGCGGCAGGTTGACAATGCTGTGCTTCAGTTCGTCCAGGTGGGCAAATCTAAGCTTTCAGAAACAGTGACTCTGACCGCGTGTCACATGCTGTGCGGTTGTCCCGCAGCAACGCAGTGACTGCGGGTACGGCCAACGCCTTCGAGAACAAGTAACCCTGGACGATCTTCGCTCCCCAGCCTCTTAAAATTGTCAGCTGAGCATTGGTCTCGAAACCCTCGACGACCACCTCTAGTGCCCTGAGTCGCTCATAGTGCTGGGTATAGTCGTTTCAGCTTGATGCGTGCACTGGCGGTGGTGAACTGCCAGTCTGCCTTGGTGTGGTTGTTGTTGCGATGTGCGTGCCAGGCGGCGGTTTCATCTGCCAGTG
>JBKPSV010000302.1:0-12682 GCA_046735215.1 Pseudomonadota bacterium
ATTCATGCCGATCTTCACCAGCAGGTCGTGGGTCACGTCGCCGAGCGGTCCGACGGTGGTCAGGTCGGTGGGATTTAGCAGCACGACCTTCTCACCGTTGTAGCCAGACGCCTGCAGCATGGCGCGCGCCTTGCCGATGTCACCCTGCATCGCCTGGGCGCCGATGTCCTGACCATAGCGGCTGCCGCACGGAAACATCGACGCGCAGGTGGCATAGGCGGTCGGGTCGCTGCCGGTGACCGACGCCATGTAGTCGGACTGGTTCACCCCCATCATCACCGCACGCCGCACCTCAACATTGTTGAACGGGGGGTGCAGGTGGTTGAAGCGAGCCACGCCATTATAGCCGGTGGGATTATGCGACCCGATGCGAACGTTGGAATCGCGCTTCAACAGGGGCACCAGATCCGGCTGAACCTGCTCGTACCAGTCCACCTCGCCGGCCTGCAGTGCGGCCGCCGCCGTGGCGGAATCGGGGATGACGCGCCACTCGACGCGCTCGAAATGCGCTAGCTTGCCGCCGATCATCCAGTCGGCCGGCTCCTGCCGCGGCACGTAGTCCTTGTTGCGCTCATAGGCGGCGTGAGCGCCCGGCACGAATTCGCCGGGCAGGAACCTATATGGGCCGGATCCGATGGTCTCGCTGATCTGCTTGAAGGGATCGGTCTTGGCGATGTGCTCGGGCATGATGAATGCGACCGAAGCGCCCCCTCGGGCGATCGCCTCGATGAAGATCCCGATCGGGCGTTTCAGCGTGATTTTCAGCGTGCGGTCGTCCTGTGCCGCGCATTCATCCACATACTGCCAGACGGTCTGGCCGATCGTTTCGCGCGCTGCCCAGCGCTTGAGAGACACAGCGCAGTCCTGCGCCCGCACCGGCTCGCCGTTGTGAAATTTCAGCCCCTCGCGCAGCTTTATGACGTACGTTCTCTCGTCCTCGGACAGCGTGTAGCCTTCCGCCATCTGCGGCTTCACCTGAAACTTTCCGTCGATGCCGAACAACAGGTCATAGACCGCCCAACCATGGTTCACGGTCGGCTGTGCGGTGGTGAAGATCGGGTCCAGCAACGTCAGGTTGGCCTGCGGCACGAAACGCAATGTGCGCGTGGCCGCGGGTTGAGCAATGGCAAACGAGGTTGGCAACGCAGCGGCTGTGGCCGCCTGCAGGAACGTACGGCGCTTCACGATAATCCTCCCTGGCCGCTGTCATCACGGCGCACCGGCATGTGATTGACGATGGGAGGGGCCGTCAACCCTTACGGACACGAAGCGACCCGTCCAGCGCGTCGCGGGACGCGCCCCCTGCGCCACTGCTCCCCCAGCTAGACGCTGCTCATCCCCCGCGATAATCAACTACCAACGAGTAGAACAGGCGCGGCAGCGCGATCGGCGACCAAGGGGGACGGAATATGCAACGACTCAGGATCGAGCGGCGCGCGCTGCTGGGGGGTGGCCTTGGCCTTGGCTTGGCCGGTGCCTTCGGCGGCCGCCTCGCCGCGCAGGGCAAGGAGCCGCTGAAACTCGGCATCACCGAGCCGCTCACCGGCTCCGAGGCTGGTTACGGCGCCGACTTCGTCACCGTGATGCGCATGGCAGCGAAGGACGTGAACGATGCCGGCGGCATCAATGGCCGCCCGCTGGAACTGGTGGTGATCGATACGCAGGCCTCGCCGCAACTCGGCATCAATGCAGCCAACCGGCTGGCGACGATCGACAAGATCCCGATGTTCATCACCGCCTGGAGCGCAGTGGTGAAGGCGCAGGCGCCGGTTGCCAACCGTGAAAAGGTGCTGGAGCTGTCGGTCGGCGCCAATGCGCCCGACATCGCCAAGCTGGGCGACTACGTCTACACGCTGTTCCCACTGGCCGAGGTCGATGTCACCGCGCTGGCGAAATACACCTACGACAAGCTGGGCAAGCGTCGCGCCGCGGTAGCCTATATCAACAACGAGACCGGCATCGACGCGGCCAAGCTCTACAAGGCAACGTTCGAAGCCGCCGGCGGCCAGATCGTGCTGTTCGAGGCCTACGACCCGAAGGCTACCGAATTCTCCGGCATGTTGCTGAAAATGCGCGCGGCTAACCCCGACATGGTGCATGTGCACGGCCTGCTGATCGACACGCCGTTGGTCATCGCGCAGATGCGGCAACTCGGCATGACGCAGCGTGTGTCGTCGTACTCTGCCGGCTACAACCCCAAGCTGCTGGCGCAGCTTGGTCCGGCGGCGGAGGGCTTCATCGTCACCTCCCTGGCACCCGGCGTCGACGACAACAAGAACCTGCCCGGTTTCCTCGAGCGCTGGAACGCAGAGGTGAAGCGACCACCCAATGGGTTGCCCTATCTGCAATACAATTACGACTCGGTGCTGATCGCAGCGAAGCTCTACAAACACGTCCTCGACAAGAACCAGGAGCCGACCGGCGACACTCTGCGCGCCGCGCTGCTGGACATTCGCGAGTTCGACGGGCCGCTGACCGGCAAGACGATCGTCGACGGCCATCACGTGCAGAAGCCCGTCTATCTGCTTACGGTGGAAAACGGCAAGTTTGTGCCGATGGCGAAGATCGACTCTTAAGATCGACACATGGACAGGCTGGCCGCGTGACCGATCCGATCGTCCTGCTGCAGATTCTGTGGACCGGGGCGGTCACTGCATCGTCCTACGTGTTGCTGACCGTTGCGTTCTCGCTGACCCAGAAGGTCACCGGCCTGTGGAACTTCGCGCAGGCCGGCACGATGGGTATCGCCTTCTACGCGATGTATTTCGTGCTGAACGACCTTGGGCAGCCGTTGCTCCTCGCACTGCCAGCGGCCACTGCACTTGCCGCCGTGGCAGGCATAGCCACCGAACTCTGGGGCCTCGACGTGTTGCGCGCTCGCCGCTCCGGCAACCTCACCTTCTTCATTTTCACATTGATCCTCGCGGAACTGATCATTTACGTCCTCACGCTGCTGTTCGGCACCGAACCGCAGACCCTGTTTCCGAGCATTCTCTCTCCGGTGCACATCATCGGCGGCATCGCCATCGGTGACTGGGACCTCCGGGCCGTCGGCATAACCGTTGGTGCGCTCGTGGCGCTGCAGCTCTTCCTACGGCTCAGCAATGAGGGGCAGTTTCTGATCGCGGTGGCCGACAATGCCAGGCTGGCCGAGCTGTATGGGATCAGCGCCAGGCGGGCCTATTGCGTGACGGCGGCGATTGCCGGCGTGTTGATTACACTGGCGATGTACCTGTTCGGCGCACGCACCGGTATCACTCCAAATTCGCCGATGGAGCTCATCCTCACCGCGGTCATCGGCACGCTGCTGGGCGGAATGGGTCGCGTGTTCATGGGCGGGCTGGCCTCGCTGGTACTGGCGCTGATCCAAAGCTATTCAGTGCTGGTGATCGGCTCGCGCTGGCAGAACCTGCTGATCTACGGCTTTCTGTTCGTTGCCATCGTGGTTTTCCCCCGCGGCATCCATCTGCCGCGCCGGCGCATCCGCATCGCCGCCGCACAGCCAGGCTGAGACGGGCGATGGAATACTTCATGTCGGTCGCGGTGATGATCGCGATCTTCGTCATCCTGGCATCGAGCTACAATCTGGTGATCGGCTATGGCGGTCTTGCCACCGTCGCGCATCCGATCTTCTTCGCCCTCGGCGCCTATACCGCCGCATTACTGGCGATTCACGCCGGACTGCCCGCACCGCTGTGCATCGCCGCCGGCGCCGTCGTGGCGATTGCGGCGTCGATATTACTGGCCGCCTCTGCGCTGCGCGTATCGGGCGACTATCTGCTGATCGCCAGCCTCGGGTTTCAGCTCGGGCTGCTGCAGGTGATCCGCAACTTCGAATGGACCGGCGGACCGGGCGGCCTCACCAACATTCCCGGCACCATCACCGGCGCCGCCCGCACGCCGGTCTATCTGGCGATCTGCGGCGGGGCGGCAGCGGCGACCATAGCGCTGATCGCCTGGATCATCCGCGGTCCCTATGGCCGCGCCATCACCGCCATGCGCGACGAGGAGCTGGCGTTCACCGCGCTTGGACGCAACGCGATCAGCCTGAAGATTGTGCTGTTCGCCATAGGCTGCGGCATCGCCGGCATCGCCGGTGGGCTGTATGCCTTCTATTACCAGTATCTCAGCCCCGAGCAGTTCGACGTGCTGCAATCGGCGGCGATCCTCACCATGGTGGTGTTGGGAGGCATGGGCACCACCTGGGGACCCGTGGTCGGCGCCGCGCTGCTGCTCGCCGTACCGCAGGCGATCACCTTTCTCGACCTGCCGCCCGCCATCATGGCGCCGGCGCAAGGCATCCTCTTCACCGGCCTCGTGCTGGCGTTCCTGTTCCTGCGTCCCTCCGGCCTGATCGGCGCGTCAGGCCGCGGTGCGATGCCGGCGGCTCTCGGCGTGCACGATCACAGCGGCGAAGGCGCATGACCGAAATCCTGCGTCTCAGCGGCGTGTGCAAGGCATTCGGCGGCATCGTCGTCGCCGACGACATCAACCTGTCGATCGACGCAGGCGAAATCCTCGGGCTGATCGGCCCGAACGGTGCCGGCAAGACCTCGCTGTTCAACCTGATCTCCGGCGTGGTGCGGCCTGACGCCGGACGCATCGAGCTGCAGGGCGCGTCAATCGACGGCATGAACCTGTACCGGCGGGCACGTCACGGCATCGCCCGCACCTGGCAGAACATGCTGCTGTTCACCTCGATGAGCGTGATGGAGAATCTGCTGATCGCACCACGCGACTATCCGGGTGAGTCGGTGCTGCGCCTGGCGTTTGGCCGCGCTGCGATTCGTCGTGCCGAAGCGGAGATGCGCGCGCGGGGCATGGCAATCCTGGCGCGCATGGACCTGGCACAGGCGGCGGATACGATGGTGACGGACCTGCCGTTTGGCCATCAGAAGCTGGTGGGACTGGCGCGCACACTTATGAACGATGGCGCGCTGCTGTTGCTCGACGAGCCGATGGCCGGTGTCGAGGGCGCCGCCTACGAGACGATGCAGCGTATCGTGCGCGAGGAGGCTGCATCCGGCCGTGCCGTCTGCGTGGTGGAGCACAACGTCTCGTTCATCAAGGATCTGTGCACGCGCGCTGTATTCATGTCGCAGGGGCGCATCCTGCAGACCGGTTTGGTAGACGAACTACTGGCCAGCAGGGCGCTGACCGAACTGTATTTCGGGGTGTAGCGCGTGCTGACCTATCGCAACGTGCATGCGGGATACGATGGATTACCGGTGCTGCGCGACGTGTCGTTCACCGTACAGGAAGGCGAAGCGGTGGCGATCTTCGGACACAACGGCGCGGGCAAGACCACGTTGCTGAAATGCAGCGTCGGTGACGTTGCCGGCATGCAGGGCAGCGTGACCTATCGGGATGCGCCGATCGTCCCCGGTGCGGTGTTCTTAAACGCGCGGCGCGGAATCGGCTTCGTGCCGCAGGGCCACAACGTTTTTCGCCATCTCAGTGTGCGGCAGAACCTGGCGATCGCCGGGCTAAAACATGGCGGCGACGCGCTGGGAGACGTGCACCGATTGTTTCCGATCCTGGCAGAACGCGGCGCACAGATCGCCGGCTCTCTGTCCGGCGGGCAGCAGCAGATTCTGGCGTTGGGCATGGCACTGATGACCAAGCCGTCGATCCTGCTGCTGGACGAACCTTCCACCGGCCTGGCGCCGGTGATCGTGCGCGACGTGATGGCAAGCCTGGCCGCGATCAATCAGCAGGCGAGCACGACGATTGTGGTGGTGGAGCAGAACATCCCCGTCACGCTGAAGATCGTGCAGCGTGCCCTCGTGCTGAAGTCGGGCCACATCATTTTCGATGGGCCGAGTGACGAGCTGGCGCGTAAAGAGGACTTGTGGTCGCTGTTCTGAACCCGCGCGATGCCAACTCGACCAGGCAAGATCTGCATTCTCGCCATAGCGGACTTGATCCAGCCGAACGGCTCCTCGACGCGCTTACGCACGCACTGCCTGATGCCTTAGACTAGCCCACATGCCGGATGGTGCGGCCGTCAATCGCTAAGCCCCGCCCCCGCTTTCCCGGGAGGTAGGCGGCAAATTTCCCGCAGCACAGCTATGATCGCGGGATGCGTCTTCCCGCAGCGCTTGTTCCGCTTCGTAATCCGACCTTCCGAACCCTTTGGCTTGCTAACGTCGTCGCCTGGCTGGGCACCTGGCTGCAGAACACCGGCGCCGGCTGGCTGATGACCAGCCTCGCCCCGCAACCGTTCATCGTTGCCATGGTGCAGGCGGCGACCATCATGCCGGTGTTCCTCCTGGCGCTGCCCGGTGGCGCACTTGCCGACATCGTCGACCGCCGCGTGTTCCTGATAGCGGCGCAGCTTTGGACGATCCTGGCCGCGACAGCGCTCGCTGCGCTGACGCTCGGACACATGATGACAGCCGCCTGGCTGCTGGTCCTCACCTTCGCGATCGGCATCGGCGCCGCGCTGACCGCACCGGCCTGGAGCGCCATCGTTCCGGAACTGGTACCGCGCGAGGACCTGATACAGGCGATCGCGCTGAACGGCATCGGCTTCAACCTGACGCGCGCGGTCGGCCCGGCCATTGGCGGCATGCTGATCCTCATCGGCGGCTCCAGCCTGGCCTTCTCGCTCTATGCCGTGTCGATCATCGCGGTGCTGTCGGCGTTGTTCACCTGGCGTCGCGGCCGCCACTTCACCGGGCTCCCTCGCGAGCATCTGCTGTCGGCGATGCGCGCCGGCATTCGGTTTGTCCGCAACACCCCGGCCGTGCAGTACGCCATGGTGCGCACCATCGCCTATTCGGTGCCGGCCGCCGCCCCCTGGGCGCTGCTGCCGCTGCTCGTGCGACGCGACCTGGACCTTGGGCCCGGCATGTATGGCTTGATCCTGGGCATGATGGGCATCGGCGGCGTGACGTCCGGCATGCTGCTGCCCAAGGTCCGCGGCAAGCTCAGCCGTGGCAACACGGTCGCGGGCTGCACGCTGTTCTCCTGCGCCGGCATCGCCCTGCTCGGCCTGACGCATCACTGGATTCCGGCGGCCTTGGGGATGCTGCTGTTCGGCGTCGGCTGGACGTCGGCCTATGCCACGATCCAGGCCGCCGCCCAGCTGGTCTGTCCGCCCTGGGTGCGCGCCCGGGCTCTCGCCATTTACCAGCTGGCACAGAACGGTGCGCTGACCGCGGGCTCCTTCGCCTGGGGCTGGCTTGGCGATTATGTCGGTCTGCCGAACACCCTGCTGATCGCGGCTGTTCTTGGCTCCGGGCTCATTCTGGCAGTGCGCACGTTCTCCATCGACCTCTCCACGGCGCGCCCGCCACCGCCGGCGCCGGAGCCCTTGCCGCTGCCCGAAGCGCCCGCTGCCGAGCTGATATCCACGCTTCGGCGAGCCCGCGGTCGGGTGATGGAGACGGTGCATTACCGGGTGAACCAGGAAGATCGCAGCGCCTTTCTCCGCGCCATGGCCGATGTCCGCAAAGTACGCGGCCGTGCTGGTGCCATGTTTTGGCAGCTCTATGAGGACGTGGCACATCCCGAGGGATGGATGGAAGTATGGTCGATGGAAAGCTGGACCGATCATCTGCGCGAGGTGACACGGCTGTCGGACGAAGACCGCGCTGTTTTGGCCCGGGCCGGCATCTATCGCTGCGGCAGCGATGGTCCGCGTCCGGCGCGCTATATCGCTGTCGATCCGCACTGAATTCCGTGATGGGCGCGTCGAGCGCACCCATGACAATCGGAGGCCGGGCTACCGCTCGAGGTTACGCATGACCGGAATGGCAAGCAGCATACCGCAGGCCAATCCAGGAGCAGGCTACCGCGCGCTGCAGACCGAGATCGATGCCGCGATCGCCCGTGTCCTGCAGTCTGGATGGTACATCCTGGGGCAGGAAGTGCGCGCCTTCGAGGCTGAGTTCGCCAGGTGGTTAGGCTCCTCGGCTGCGATCGGCTGTGGCAACGGCACGGATGCGCTGGCGATTGCACTGCGCGCGCTGGGCGTGGGGCCTGGTGCGAGCGTCGTGACGGTGTCGCATACCGCGGTCGCCACAGTGGCGGCGATCGAGATGGCAGGCGCGACGCCGGTGCTGATCGATATCGAGCCGGACTACTACACGATGGATCCGCGCGAGTTGGCCGAAGTTCTCGCGCATCCTCCTCCCGGCGTCCCGCCGATCCGCGCCGTCATTCCGGTGCACCTTTATGGCCAGCCCGCGGCGCTGCCCGCCATCATTGCAACGTGTCGCCAACATGGCGTGCCGGTTATCGAGGACTGCGCCCAGGCGCACGGCGCCACCTTCAAGGGCGCCACAGTCGGCACGTTCACCGAAATCGCCACGTTCAGCTTTTATCCAACGAAGAATCTCGGCGCGTTGGGCGACGGTGGCATGCTGGCAACGAGCGATGCGCAGCTCGCTGCCGAAATTGCAGCGCTGCGGCAGTACGGCTGGAAGACCCACTACGTCAGCGACGCGGTGGGCGTGAACAGCCGCTTGGATGAACTGCAGGCTGCCATCCTGCGCGTGAAGTTGGCGCACCTCGATGCACAAACGTCGCGCCGGCGAGCAATCGCGGCGGCTTATGACGAAGCGCTTCACGGCAAGACGCTCGCACCAGCCGTGCGCCCCGGCGCCGAACATGCGTACCATCTGTATGTCCTTCGCGCGCCCGAACGAGGCGCGGTGCAGGCGAGGCTGCGCCAAGCCGGCATCGGCACCGGCATCCATTACGCGATGCCGGTACATCTGCAGCCAGCCTATCACGGCCGGATCGCGCTTGGGCCGTCACGCTGCCGGGCAACGGAAATGGCCGCGGCGCAGGTCTTGAGTCTGCCGATGTATCCCGAACTGACCGAGCCGCAGATCGCGCATATATGCGACGCCCTTCGCGCGCTCTGACCTACTTCGGGACCACCTGCTGGTTGCCACCGGGCGTTCCTGGCGGAGGTATCACGGGCATGGCGCCATGGCCGCTCTGCGGCAGCGGCTTGCGGATGCCGGGGTCCACCGTCGGCGGCTGCAGCGTGCCCTGCTGCTGCGACAGCTTGTCGCTGAGCGTCTGATCGCCTGAAGCGCCGTCCCGCGGAGTTGCAGGCCGGATCTGCTCCGGTGGCGGTGATGGAGCATTAGGCGGTGCCAGCTCCGGGTGCGGCTGGCCCGGTGGCGCCGGCTGTGGGTTCTGCGCATAGGTGATGCAGGGCAGCACAACGGCCGCCAGGGCGCCGATCACGGTCAGCTTCTGTCGCGTCATCCTCCCTCAACGTGGAGGAGCCCACCGCGTTGCCTCGTCACGCCCATGCGATGGCCTGCGCCCCACCGGCCGGAAACCACTGCTTCGCTGCAACCCTCCGGCCCGCACCGCGCTTCCCTACCCAGTCTTGAACCGCGAGCATGTTCCTAGGCGCTCGCGTGTCACACGGAGTGGCCCTGAATCGTCTCTTCGTCACTATGGTTGCAAGGAGACGACATGACAGAGCAGGTCCTGATCCTGGGGGGCGGCTACGCCGGGGCATATGCAGCGCTGGGCGCCGCGCGCGCTCGTGGAGATGCGAGCGTCGGGATCGTGCTGGTGTCCGCGGAGCCGGATCTAGTGAACCGGCCACGGCTGTACGAACCAGACCCAGGCACGCACCTGCGCTATCCGCTGTCGCCGATGCTCGAACAGATCGGAGCGGCATTTCGTTTGGGGCGGGCCATCCGCATCGACGTCAGCGCTCGTCGCGTAAGCCTTGCCGATGGTGCAACGCTGCCCTGGAACCGCCTCGTGATCGCGCTCGGGAGCCAGACCGGGCGTCCGTCGATACCCGGCATCGAGCGCGCCTTTGACGTCGGCAATTATGACGGTGCGCTGGCGTTCAATCGTCACCTCAGGACGCTGCCGGCGGGCGCGACCATCACGGTGATTGGCAGCGGCTTCACTGGGCTCGAGCTGGCGACCGAGCTGGCCGAGCGATACACGGTTGTCCTGATCGAGCGCGCCGATGTCATTGCGCCGGGCCTCGGCGAGGGACCACGCGAGACCATCACGCGCGCGCTGAAAGCTCTCGGCGTCGAGGTGCGACTGGGCACGACGCTCGACCGCATCGATGGAGAGACCACGGTATGGTGCGGCGGCATGGTCGCGCATCCGCTGACGCGCACGTTACCCGCGGAGCGCGACGAGCTGGGTCGCCTCGTGACCGAGCCGAACCTCGCGGTGCGCGGACTGCGCGACGTGTACGCCGCCGGCGACGTGGCGCTCGCGATGGCGGATGACGAGCATCCCGCGCTGATGTCGTGCCAGCACGCGATCAAGCTGGGCCAGTTCGCCGGTCACAACGCGATGAACCAACTGCTCGGACGGCTGACGGTGCCGTATCGCCAGCCCGCCTATCGCATGTGCCTCGATCTCGGTCGCGCGGGGGCAGTGATCACCGAGGGCTGGGAGTACAAGGTATTGAAGAGCGGAATGGCAGCCAAGGTGCACAGGCGTGAGATCAATCGTGTGTGGGCCGCGCTGCCGACGGCGAGGGATCGCGGGGCACTGCTCGCGTTCGGCGAGCCGGGCACCAGCAAGTACCGCGACGCACCGAAGACGTGACCGACGCCGCCGACGTCTTCGGCGCCGAGCGCGACCGCGTGTGGGCGATCGCGTACCGGATGCTGGGCTCGGTGGCCGACGCTGACGATGCGGTGCAGACCGTCTGGCTGCGCTGGCTCGAAGCGGCGCCGTCCAAAGTCGAATGTCCGAACGCGTGGCTGGTCACCGCCGTCACCCGCCTGTGCATCGACGAGCTGCGCTCCGCGCGGCGCAAGCGCGTGACGTATGTCGGCCCGTGGCTGCCGGAACCGCTCGTCGAGGGAGCGCATCCGCTGCCGCCGGATCTGGTCGAGCGTGAGGAAAGTTTATCGCTCGTGCATCTCGTGTTGCTGGAGCGCCTCGGTCCCGTCGAGCGCGCCGCGTTCGTGCTCCATGACGCGCTCGATTGGAGTCACGGAGACATCGCGCGTGCGTTCGGCAAAAGCGAGGCCGCGTGCCGACAGATCCTGACGCGCGCTCGTCGTCGATTGAGCGAAGCGCCCGTCGCCACGCCCGCGCGGAACGCGCACACGATCGAGCTCGGGCGTCGCTTCGTGAATGCGCTGGCGCGTGGTGACATCTCGACGCTCATGCAGGCGCTCGACGCGTCCGCGGTGTTTCTGACCGATGGTGGCGGCCGCGTGCTGGCGGCGCTTAGACCGATCCGTGGACCGGATCGCATCTGCCGCCTGTTGTCAGGGCTGTTCGCGAAGCGCCATGAGCCGTTGACGCAGAGGAAGGTGACAGTCAATGGCGATCCTGGTCTGTGGCTCGGGCATCCAGACGGACGGCCGCACGCCGTCTACGGTCTTGGCTTTTCCAAGGACAGCAAACGAGTGATCGCGATCTACGTCATGCTCAATCCTGGCAAGATGCGCGTGCCAGGTATCTGAGCACGAGCGCGCGGCATCGAAAGTAACGAATGCTGGCGGCACAAAATGTCGGCGGCGCCGGACAAAACTCTTGGGCGAGAAGTCAACCGACTGCGCACCGCTCCGTCGTTGAGGGAAACCCTGGTTCGCTGGCACACCCTTCGTCATCGACAGAATCGTCCCGCGGTGTCGATCATTCTTCTAGTCGTGGCGATCCGATACTACGTTGCCAGCTGAGATTGCGACGAAGGACTCAGACATCTTCCGGACTGAGCGTAACGATGAGCTCTGCTGATTTTCGATGGACCTCGGCTTCGCGTTCAAGGTTCTTGGGGAAGCGGCTACGCCTCGCCTGAACCATTGATTTGCTGGCCTGCGCTTCGTGCCAGGCGCGCGCAGCACCAAGAGCAGCATCCCAACCTCGCTGAAACTCTGGGGTGACTTCGTACCTCGTCATATAACTGAATTCTCCAACCTATCCTCTCTAAACAGAACTGGGTCGTCGACTGAATTCTACCTTGACCATAGGTCCAAAGGAACGGTAGTGGAAAAATCAATAAGAAGCCGATTGGGAGGGGGAAACGATGGGCGTGAAGCTGGAAGCGCCGGGTGCGACGGTTGACGGCAAAACGATCTCGGAATGGAGTAAAGATTGGTGGAATTGGGTCATCGATGGACCGAAAGACCCCTTTAACCAATCCGATGACAGAACGGGCCTTCTGGCTTATATCCATAATGACGGTGCTGTCTTTTTCCTTGCCGGTAACAATCCATTCTCGGATGCCGGCAATCACTCCGAACGCTTCATTGTTGTTCCGCATGACAAAGAGGTTTTAGTACCGCTGGTGAACTTCATTGACATAGAAGGACCTGGCATAACCGACGGTCCCATTCTATCTGACGGTGGATATAGAGATAAAGTAGAGCAGGCTCTGCCTCTCCTTCCTCCGGACAATCTAAAACTTCATTTGACGATTGATGGAAAGTCATACGACTCCAAACTGCTAGTGGACGAAATCTGACGGTTGAATCCGATGTGACTTTTCGGCTCGCGTGCGCAAATGCCAGTCTGCGGGATGCGCGCGGGCATCGCAATTGAATTGGGTTCGACAGATCGTCAGCGTCTGGCGGCAATCGTGGCGGATCGGAACACACCACAGAAGCATGTCTGGCGAGCCCAGATCGTCCTGCTGACGGCGGAGGGGTGCGGCACGGAGGAGATCATGCGCCAGAGCGGAACTGCCAAGACCACTGTCTGGCGCTGGCAAGAGCGG
>JBKPSV010000303.1:0-10244 GCA_046735215.1 Pseudomonadota bacterium
GCACGCATTTGGGCCCCTATAGTAATGTCCGAAAAATAGGGGCTCATCCATGCCGATGTAGCTGATGCGCGCCCCCACCCTTCGGAGCTTTGTAACGAGCCTCGCATTCTCAGCCGCACTGGAATACCCTTCAACACCATATCCACACTTCGGCTCATTTACCCAGTTCTGAGCAAGTACCGCGATCGAAAGCGCCTTGCCATGCTGATTGAGCGTAGATGCGAACTTGCCAAGTTCGTCTTCCGACAGCGCATTGAGGGACTGCTCCGCGGCACTGATCACGTGCACATGGTCAAAGACATCCGGCCAGCGCGCACCAGCCTCGAAGAACAGACGCTCCCAGTCGCGGCGCCCCTGCTGCGTTTGTGACGAACTCATAGCGAACCAGATCTGTGGCGCAGGTGCAGTCGCCTTCGCCACTGTCCGGCTTGACGGCCATAGGGCCAGCAGCACGAGAACAATGGCAACAAGAATTGCCATCACAAACCCCCTTACGCCATTCTCGCAGGGCGCTCGGTCAAGCACCGTATGGGAACACACCGAATCTGAAGATCGGGCAGAACACTCAGGAAGCTCCATCGGTGGCTCCCTTGCATCCGGGTCAGCCACTGTAATCGTCCAGGACGACTAAACCACCGACTTACAGCCTCGATGTGGTGCAAATTCAAGGGAGAGCCGTACGGGAGCCGAGTCCGCGATACAGAAGACCCGCTCCTATCCCCCACCAATCTTCGGGATCAGCACAATCTCGCTCTCCGGCCGCAGCTCAGCTGCGTACGCGTCCTGAAATATCTCGCCGTCGATAGCGACCGCCATCCCCTCCTCCACCTGCTTGCCTAAGCCCGGATAGCGGCTCTCCAGCTCCATCACCAGGCGACGGAAGGTCGTCGCCGCCACCTCGAGCTCCGCCCTGCCGCCGGTGAACCGACGGCCGGCGTCGCCCGAGATGACAACCTTGGGCATCAGGTGTGACCCTTACTCGTCATGGCCAGGCTTGAGGCCATTAGTCGTCGCCGTTCGCCACGTCCAGCGCCTTGCGCAGCTTCGGCGGCGACATCGGCAGGCTGGTCATGCGCAGGCCCACCGCGTCGCGAATCGCATTCCCGATCGCCGCCATCGGCGGAATGATCGGCACCTCACCCACGCCGCGCGCACCGAACGGATGGCGCGGATTCGGCACCTCCACCATGATCGCTTCGATCATCGGCAGGTCGGACGCCACCGGGCAGCGATAGTCCAGGAAGCCCGGGTTATCCATCCGCCCGTCCTTGTCGTAAATATACTCCTCGTTCAGCGCCCAGCCGATGCCCTGCACGGCGCCGCCCTGGATCTGGCCCTCCACATAGCTTGGGTGGATGGCACGGCCGACATCCTGCACCGCGGTGTAGCGGACGATGGTGACCTGGCCGGTCTCCTTGTCCACTTCCACGTCCGCGATGTGGGCGCCGAAGCCGGGGCCGGCGCCCTGCGCGTTCACCGACACCTCGCTGGTCACTGGCCCGCCGGTGCGCGCCGCCTTCACTGCGATTTCGGCCAGGCTCAGCGGCTCGAAGGCGCCGGCGTTGGTGCCGGCCGGATGTGCCGCACCGTCCCGCCAGTCCACCGCGTCGGGCGTGATGTCCCAGATCATCGCCGCCCGCTGCTTCAGCTGCTCGACCACCTTCTCGGCCGCCATGGTCGCTGCCATGCCGGTTGCGAATGTCACGCGGCTGCCGCCGGTCACATGGGTGAAGCCGATCGAGGCCGTGTCGGCGACTATCGTGCGCACCTTGTCGGCCGGGATCTGCAGCGTCTCGGCCACCATCATACCGATCGAGGCACGGGAGCCGCCGATGTCCGGGCTGCCCGACACCGCCACCACCGTGCCGTCCTCCGCTACGTGCACCGCGGCACTCGATTCGCCGCCGATGTTGAACCAGAAGCCGCAGGCAATGCCCCTGCCCTGTCCCGGCTTCAGCGGAGTCTTCCAGTGCGCGCTGTTCTTCGCCGCCTCCAGCGTGGCGAGGAAGCCGATGTTCTGGTGCGTCGGCCCGTAGTGCGTCTTGGTGCCGTTTCGGGCCCCGTTCTTCTCGCGCAGTTCGATGGGATCCATCTTGAGCTGCCGTGCCAGATCGTCCAGTGCGCATTCCACCGCATAGGAGGCGATGGGCGCGCCGGGTGCTCGATAGGCGGCGACCTTCGGCCGGTTGCTTACCACGTCGTAGCCGATGACCTCGATGTTCGGCAGGTCATACATGGCGAAGCCGCACATGCAGCCAGGCTGGATCGGCGAACCAGGGAACGCGCCGGCCTGGTACTTCAACACGTGCTTCGCCGCGACGATCGTGCCGTCCTTCTTCGCACCGATCTTCACGTCCATGGTGGCGCCCGAGGTCGGACCCGACGCGCGGAACACCTCCTCCCGCGTCATCTGCATCTTCACCGGTCGGCCGCACTTCTTCGACATGGCAAGCGCCAGCGGCTCCAAGTAGACCAGCGTCTTGCCGCCGAAGCCGCCGCCGATCTCCGCCGGAGTGCACCGGATGTTGGAGATGTCCATCCCCATCAGCTTCGCCACGTAGGAGCGCACCATGAAGTGGCCCTGGCTGGAGCTGTAAACCACCGACTGGCCATCAGGATTGTACGAGCACACGCAGGCATGCGGCTCGATGTAAGCCTGATGCACCGGCTCGGTCGTATACCGACCCTCGACGATCACGTCGGCCTGCTTGAAGCCGTCCTCTGCGTTGCCCTTGTGGAAATAGACGCGCTTGGCAATGTTCGAGGGCTTCGTCGGCTTCGGCTCGACGTTCGCGGTGAACAGGTCCTCGTGCAGGACCGGCGCATCGTCCGCCATCGCCGCCTCGACGTCGATCACATACGGCAGCACCTCGTACTTCACGTCGATCAGCTCGAGCGCCTGGTCAGCGATCGCCTGGCTGATCGCCGCGACCGCGGCCACCGCGTGACCCTCATACAGCGCCTTGCCGCGTGCCATGCAGTTGCGTGACAGGTCGCGAAAATTCATCGGGCCTTCGCCGACGAACGCCTCTTCCGACGGGATGTCGGGAAAGTCGTCCGCAGTCACCACCGCCTTCACCCCGGGCAGCTTCAGTGCCTTGCTCGCGTCGATCGATACGATGCGCGCATGCGCGTGTGGTGAGCGCTTCACCTTGCCCCACAGCATGCCCGGCATGACCATGTCGGCACCGAACATGGCGCGGCCGGTGACCTTGTCCACGCCGTCCGGACGCACCGGGCGAGTGCCGACAACCCTCAGATCAGAGCCAACATAATTCATGCTACGGTCTCCCTTCGCATCTCGGCGGCCGCGTCCTGCACCGCCCGGATGATCTTGTCATAACCGGTGCAGCGGCAAAGGTTCCCTGCCAGCCAGTAACGGATTTCGGTCTCCGTCGGGTCCTTGTTCTCGTCCAGCAGCGCCTTCGCTGCGACAATGAAGCCAGGCGTGCAGAAGCCGCATTGCAGCGCCGCATGTTCCAGGAACTTTTGCTGCACCGGATGCAGGCGGTCGCCCTGAGCAATGCCTTCGATGGTGGTGACGCTCTTGCCCTCTGCCTCGACGCCCAGCATCAAGCAGGAGCAGACGATCTTGCCGTCGACGATGATGGTGCAGGCGCCGCAGTCACCCGAGGCACAGCCTTCCTTGCTGCCGGTCAGGCCCAGCACGTCCCGCAGGCAGTCCAGCATGGTCTGCTGCGTCTCGCAGAGGAACTCGGCGGGCTCGCCGTTGATCGTGGTGGATACGTGATGCTTGCTCATATCAATGGGTTTTCCCTTGCGTCTTGCCCATCGCGCGGTCGAACGCGATGGCGGCGACGCGGCGTGCCAGCACGCCGGCCACCTTGGTGCGATATTCGATCGTTCCCCGTTTATCGTTGATCGGCTTGCAGGCGGCGCGCGCCGCGGCATCCAGCTTCTTCAGCGTCTCGTCGTCCAGCGTGTGGCCGATCAACGCATCTGCTGCATCCTTCACCAGCAGCACGGTCGGCGCGACCGCGCCAAGACCCACCCGCGCCGCAGTGCAGGTGCCCTTCTCGTCCAACGTTACATTGATACCGCAGCCCACCACCGCAATGTCCATTTCGGTGCGCGGGATGAACCGCAGATATGCATCACCCGAACGCGGCGCACGCGGGGGGAACTTGAACTCCAGGATGAACTCGTCCTTCGCCAGCGATGTGCGGCCCGGGCCAGCGGGGATCTGCTCGACCGGCACTTCACGCCGGCCCTTGCTGCCTACCACGACGGCAATCGCCCCGGCGGCGTAAAGCGCCGGAACGCTGTCCGCAGCGGGCGATGCATTGCAGAGATTGCCGGCAAACGTGCAGCGGCCCTGGATCTGCTGTGAGCCGATAAGGTCGAGCGCCTCAACCACGCCCGGCCAGGACTTGTTCATGCCCGGATGGGCCTCGACCATGGCGCCCGGCGTGGCGGCCCCGACCACAAGCCCACCGCCCTCTTCGCGGATTCCAATGATCCCGGGAATCTTCTTGGTATCGACGATCAGCTCGGGCTTCAGGCGGCCTGACCGCATCTGAACCAGCAGATCCGTACCCCCCGAAAGCACCTTTGCCAGTCCGGACGACCCGGCCAACAGTTTGACGGCCTCGTCGACCGTCGACGGTGCGGCGTAATTGAGCGTTGCCATTCCTGCTCCCGATGTCTGCGCACGTTGATACGCCCGGTTCCCTGGCGCACCAGGCCGGAAGACCCCAAGGTTATGCGATCAGGGGGGGCGGGTCGAGGGGGCGCCGCCTAGTTTCGCCCGCGAGACCTTGACCTCAGCCGGTCGATCCCGGCCCGCAATTCGCTCATCTACCTGGTCGAGCTGCCTTTGGCTCCAGCAGCCGGTTGCGGCGCCAGTTCCGATCCGACCAGTGCGGCCCGAACCTTGTGGGCAAGTTCGTGGCGCTCGAAGGGTTTGCCAATGATGTGGCTCTCGCCGACCTCGCCTAGCGCGCGATGGTCAGCATAGCCGGTGATGAACACCGCGGGCAGCGCCGGGCGCAGGCTCTGGGCGCGACGCGCCACATCGGCGCCGCTCATCCCGGGCATGGCAAAGTCTACCAACAGCAGGTCGATGGCCGCCTCCCGCTCCAGAAGGTCTAGCGCCGCTCCGCCGCTCCCCGCCTCATATACCCGGTATCCCAGGTCGCGCAGCATCGTCGCGGTTACCTCGCGCACCCCATTGTCGTCATCGATCAACAGAATGCTCGCGCCAATCAGCTCGCCGGCGGCCGGCGATACCGTAACCGGTTGCTCTCTCGCGGCACGCTGCTCGGTGCGCGGCAGGTAGATAAAGACAGCAGTGCCCTCGCTGGGTCTGGAAGTGATGCCCACACCCCCACCAGACTGCTGCGCAAATCCCAGCACCTGGCTTAGCCCCAGTCCGGATCCTTTGCCGATCTCTTTCGTGGTGAAAAATGGCTCGAAGGCCTTCTGACGGACTTCGTCGGTCATCCCGGCGCCGTTGTCCGTCACGCGCACGACCACGTATGAGCCCTCCGGCGGTTCCTCCGGACCGGCTGGCTGTCCGAGGACGGCGTTCGCTGTCTCGACCGTCAGCGTGCCGCCTACCTCCATGGCGTCGCGCGCGTTGATCGCCAAGTTCAGGACCGCCAGTTCGAGCTGGGTCGGATCCACCATCGCAGGCCAAAGGTCAGGCTGCAGCCTGATGACGATATCGATGCTGCCGCCCATCGTGCTTTGCAGCAGGGCGTGCATCCCATCCACGACCTCGTTCAGATTAAGCGGCCTCGGCTCCAGCCGCTGGCGGCGCGAGAAGCTCAGCAATTGGTCGGTCAGCCGGGCGCCGCGTTCTGCCGCACTGCGCATATAGCCGAGCCGCTGTGCCAGTTTCCCGTCGACGCCCACGGCTGCGAGCCCTCGTTCCAGGAAGGCGATGTTGCCCAGAACGACCGTGAGCAGATTGTTGAAATCATGCGCCACGCCGGACGTCAGCTGACCGACGGCCTCCAGCCGCTGCATCCGGCGAAGTGTGCCTTCGACCTTCTCGCGCTCCTCGATCTGCGCGAGCAACTGACGATTGGCAGCCGCAAGCTCGGCCGTCCGCTCCTGAACGCGCGATTCAAGTTCCTCATTCAGTCGCCGACATTCATACTGTCTCTGTCGCCCCCGCAGGCCCGTCTGCACGACGCTGATCAGCGTGGTGGGGTGAAAGGGTCGCTCCAGGAAAGTAACGTTGCCGAGTATCTGCACGAAATGGGCCGCCGCGGGATTACGTTCCAATCCGCCACCATGGCCCGTCAGCAGAATGAACGGAAAGTCCGACCAGGGCTGTTGCGCGGCAATCCACTGCGAAAGATCCCTGCTGTCGCAGCCGTTCATGGCCTCCTCGGTAAGGATGGCGATGCCGCTCCCCCGCGTGATTTGCCAAGTGAGCTCGCTCAGGTCGGCACAGACAAGACATTCGATGCGCGCCTCACGCAGAATACTGGCTGCCACCGCGGCATCTCGGCCCCGCGGCGCCAGGATCAGTGTGCACTCAGAATCCGCTGGCCGGACTGATGTCAACAGCCATGCCCCAGCAATGGTGCCGGTCCTCCGACATAGGTCGGCTCGCCACGCAGAACCCCCTGAAATGACTCCAGCGGCTCGCCAAGCCTTAGGCCGTTCCCTTCGATCGAGAACTCCCGAATAGTATCCTCGTGCCCGCCGGAACGCTTTTTTACGACCGACATCGCGCGTCTCACGCGGCCCATCGCCTCGAAGAACCGCAACAGGATCACCGTATCCGCCAGGTAGGTCACGTCGATCGTCTGTCGCATCTCCCCAATGACCCCGTGCTGCGCCACTGTCAGAAACGTCGCGGCCCCGCGCCGGTTGAGGTATTGCAACAATTCGTGGAGATGCAGGATGAGGAACTGTTCTTCAGGCATCGCCGCCTGGTAGCCGTTCAGACTATCGATCCCCACGGCAAGAATCTGCTCGCGGTCTACACATTGGGATACGCGGTGGGCGAACTCACCGGGAGAGAGCTCGGCCGCATCCATCTGCTCGATGAACAGTTTGCCCGCATCTCGCATGCCTTCAAGGTCGAAACCCATTCCGCGCGCCCGTGTGAGCAGCAGCCCGAGTTCCTCATCGAACACGTACAGCGCCGCGCGCTCGCCGCGCGCCACTGCCGCGGTGATATAATGCAGCACCAGCAGCGTCTTGCCGCTGCCCGCAGGGCCGAGGACCAGGGTGCTGGTGCCCGCAGCGATGCCGCCTCCGAGCAGCGCGTCTATCTGGGCAACACCGCTGCTGACCTGATTACCTGAAACTGCGGTACGGTGCTCCGCGGCGATCAGTCGAGGGAACACTTGTACTCCGCCCCTGACAATCGTGAAATCGTGATAGCCAGTGCGAAAGCTTTGGCCGCGGCACTTCACGACCCGCAGCCTCCGCCGCTCACCACCATAAAGCGGTGCCAACTGATCGAGATGGATTACACTGTGTGCCGCGCTGTGCACCGCGCGATCAACATTGTCCGTCGTCAGGTCGTCCAGCAGGATCACCGTGGAGCGATAGCGTGCGAAGTAGTGTTTGAGTGCCAGGATCTGTCGGCGATAACGCAGCGAGCTTTGTGCCAGCAGGCGGATCTCCGACAGGCTGTCCACGACGACTCGTTTCGGCTTCAGCCGCTCTATCGCTTGGAAGAGCCGCTGGATCGTCTCACCCAGTTCAAGATCGGACGAGTACAGCAGGCTCTGGTGTTGCTCGGGATCGAGTGCACTCGCCGGCGGTAGCAGCTCGAAGATATCAATCAGGTCGCTGATTTCCCAACCGTGTGAGCGTACGCCGTCGCGCAACTCCTCCTCGGTCTCGGCCAGGCTGACGTAGATCCCGGCTTCGCCTTCCCTCGCGCCTTGCATCAGGAATTGCAGCGCGATCGTCGTCTTGCCGGTGCCAGGACTGCCCTCAAGCAAGTGCAGTCTGTTGCGCGTCACACCGCCGGCCAAGACGTTGTCGAGGCCGGCAATGCCTGTCGCCGCCCGGCGCTGTGCCCCAGTCCGTTTTGTCATTTCACAATCGATGGCTGTTTCCATTTCCGGTTTGATATGCGGGATCGCTATCGCCGGAATATGGCACCACCCTTCAATGCAAAATCACATTGATGTTTGCGCCTATCCGGCGGCGCCCTTCGCAGCGTCCCACCAGGGGCAGATCCCGCGCATGCGTTGGAAATTACCCTCGATTACCTGGACCGGCTCACGCATGCCGTCGTTCGCTGCCTTCAGGCGCATCTCACGTGCTTGTGTGCGTTGTTCATCGGGCAGCCAGGTGCGGTCGTGCCCCCACAGACTTGGGCCCACTGTGACCTCGCTGGCCTGCCAACTGCCGGGCGTGACCTCCTTACCGCCCCATCCGTACTCCATCATGAATCCCGAAGGCGACTTCAGATAATAGGATGTCACACAGTCATTAGGATGCCGTCCCAAAGTGGTGGCGATCCGCTCGGGCTCGCCCAACGCGATGTCATAGCCCTGTCCTACATCATCGAGCGAATAGAGCTCGACCATCAGATGGTGCAGGTCCTGCTTGCCCGTCTCGATCAACGCCACCGTGTGATGACGCGGGTTGACGTGCAGGAAATACGCCCGGAACGGCGTCAGGATGTAATCGCTGACCCCGAAGCCCAGCACGTCGCGGTAAAAGCCCAACAGGTCATCAATGTTCTTCACATGGAACACCGCGTGACCCATCCCGAGCGGTCCGGTGCGGAACCCAGAGATCGTTCTCCCCGGGCGGAATGGCTCGTCTGCCACGGCCGCGCCCCAGAAGGCCTCCAGCCGATTGCCACCCGGGTCGGCGAAACTGATCAGCCCGCGCACGCAGCGTTGGTCTGCCAGAGTTGCCGGTTCACGCCGCACCGACACCCCGCGCGCCTCCAGGCGGGCGGCCAGTGCGTCCAGTGCGGCAGCATCCGCGACCTCAAATCCGAAATATCGTTCACCATCGGCAAGCGAACGATCGACGACGAGACGCTGACTGCGATCATCCATCCGGAACGCACGGCAGGCGTTGCCGCGTTCCACCATCTGCATGCCAAGCCAGTTCGTGGCGAAATCGGTCCAGTCCGTCAGGTCGGTGGCGCCAACGCCGACATAACCGAGTGCTTGCACCTCCATGGCGGATCCTCCTTCGTGCTGGGGTAGCAGGGTCATAATACACGCAGTGCGGGGCATATCAGACTCTCCCTAATTCCGAGCTCGATGTGCTCAATCCTGGCACCAGCGCAGCAGCGCGGCCGTCTCGGCGCGGGTGGCGGAAGGACGGAGCTCAACCGGCGCCGCTTGCCTCGGCCTGCGGTTCCAATTCTCATTGCCGCCAAGGCGTCGGCGGTGGGCAAGGGGTGACGTGGTAGGGTGGATCGAAACACAGCGACCCGAGGTCATCGTCCTGATGGTCTTCGGCTCTTCCTATATGGTGGTCGCACTGCTGCTGATTGCTTCGGCTCAACTGGCCACACGGCCCATTGGCGCAGACCTTAAGGCGACGACGCCGGTGATGCTGACACCATTGTCTGTGATCATCGGACTCCTCATTGCGTTCTTGGCAAGGCGGGTCTGGAACAACCTTGATCGCGCCAGCAGTTATGTCGCCCAGGAGGCAAGCTCAATTCGCGCGTCTCTCGTCCTGGGTGGTGAACTGCCGCCGGACATTCGTAACGGTTTTCGTCAGCAGATCAGGGTGTATCTACACTTCATCGAATCAGACGACTGGCCAGCGATGCGTTCGGGGCAGGCGACGCTGATGGTAACACCCAAAGGTCTGGCGGAGGCTGTCCATGTTGTCGTGTCGTTCGATCCCGCAACGCGAGGTCAGGAGGTCATCCAGCAGCACCTGGTCAGTGCGCTCGAAAGGACGCTCGAGGCCCGCCGGTATAGGATCCTGCTCAGCAAAGGATCCATCTCCACCCTTCAATGGCTGGTCATCGTCATTCTCGACGTGTTGCTGCTGGCAACCATCGCCATGGTCCATGTCGAGCGCCCGCGCACGGCGTTGATCAATATGTTCGCGCTCTCAACCGGGATTGCCGCATGTCTCGCGTTGCTCATGATACATGATCGACCGTTCTCCGCGGGCGGCTTCACCCTAGTGCCCTGAGTCGCTCATAGTGCTGGGTATAGTCGTTTCAGCTTGATGCGTGCACTGGCGGTGGTGAACTGCCAGTCTGCCTTGGTGTGGTTGTTGTTGCGATGTGCGTGCCAGGCGGCGGTTTCATCTGCCAGTGT
>JBKPSV010000304.1:0-4845 GCA_046735215.1 Pseudomonadota bacterium
GCCAGACCATCATTCCATTCCCGCACGGGGTTTCCGTTCGCCACGCAGTCCGTTCGAGCCGGTCCAGAAAAACCGCCGGCTCCAGTTCGACCCGATCGTTCATTCGGTTTCCATTTTTGGATATTCGTGGGAGGCTAGGAATGCCGCCGCGACATCGTCAAGGTCAGGCCAGTTACGGAACGGAAACATGACGATTGTCTTCATCGGCGACATCCACCAACAGTGGGACAGTGTCGAGCGCGGCCTTTCCAGCCTCGATCCATTGCCGGGCGCGGCAATCCTGCTGGGGGACATACAGTGCGATCGGCCGCTCGACGAACTGGCCACCCCGCTGCTGGATCGCGGCATCGACGTGCACTGGATCTTCGGCAACCACGACAATGACGGCGGTCCGGAAATGTGGGCCAACCTGGTGGAACCGGACCGCAACCCGCGTACCACGGAAGGCGCTCTGCACGCCAGGGTTGTCGAAATCGCCGGTATCCGCATCGCCGGACTCGGCGGGACGTTTCGTCCGCGCATCTGGGAGCCGCCCAACCCGCCGCGGGTGCAACGGCGTGCGCAGTTGCCGGACGATCTGGCGGGCCTGCACGGGTGGAATGAGGACCACATATCCGCGCTGATCCACTCGCTGAGCGCCACCGCGATCTGGCCCGAAGACTACGACTATTTGGCAAGCCAGCACGCCGACATCCTTGTGACGCATGAGGCGCCGCGCAGCCATCCCGCCGGCAACGCGGCTTTGGACGAACTGGCCCGTGCGATGGGGGCAAGCTTGGTCGTGCACGGTCATCACCACGTGTCGTATCGCGCCGTTGCGCGCGACGGACTGCGCGCGATGGGTGTTGCTGCCGCCTGGGGCGCGACACTGGATGGAGAGCTGTTGTGGCCGGGCGAGGCACCTCGGCACCTTGGCAACCTGATAGCCGGATGGTCGCTTGAGACGGCGACCGCGAGTCAGTAAGACAACACCCGGAGGAACGGAAAGAAAGTGGACTTCGAAGTCCTCATCGAGAATACGCTGAACGCACTCGCCGCCGGCATCACCATCGGTTGCATCTATGGCCTGATGTGCATTGGGCTCGGGCTCATCTTTGGCATCATGCGCATCGTCAATTTCGCTCAGGGCGAACTCCTGATGTTGGGCATGTACGCCAGCCTTTACCTGGTCACGGGCGCCGGCGTGTTCGCCTTTCTCGGCCCCTATGTTGGCCCGTTCGTTGGCGCGCTCTGCGCCGGCCCGATCGTGTTCGTCGGCGGCGCGGTGCTGCACCGGTTCCTAATCGCGCGTGTTTCTGGCCTGCGCACCGCCGGCACGGTTGATGATGGTCATTTTGGCCAACTGCTGGTCACGCTGGGGATTTCACTCATTCTGCAGAATGGCGGCTTGATCGTGTTCGGTTCCACGCCGGAGACAGTGCGCACGCCGCTTGCCTCGCGAGCCTTCACCGTCGACGGGTTCTACGGTGATGCGACGGTCTTCCTGAACAAGGCACGGCTGATCGCCTGCGCAGTCGCGATCATCATCGCCATCACACTATACCTGGTGCTGGAATACACCCGCCTCGGCAAATCCCTGCGTGCAGCCGCCGACAATCCGACAGCGGCGACCTACATGGGCATCGACGTTGATCGTGCCTACCGGATCGCATTCGCGTTGGGCTGCGGCATCACCGCCGTCGCCGGAGGCCTAATGGCAACCTACCTGTCCTTCGGCCCATTCATCGGCCTCGACTACGTGATCATCATGTATTCGGGTGTCGTGCTGGGCGGCATGGGCAGCATTCTCGGCGCATTCTGGGGGGGCCTGACGGTCGGCTTCGTCCAGCAGTGCTCGGCTTTGGTTCTGCCCCCGCAATTGCAGAACGCCGCCATCTTCGTGGTGTTCCTGTTGATCGTGATGCTGCGTCCGCAGGGCCTGTTCGGCCGGTCGGCGGAACGCGCATGAGACTACCTGCATGAGACAGGGCGCCGGTACCCGGCTGCGACGAGACGGGATTGTGCTGGCAGTCGTCAGCATCCTCTATCTCGCCATCTCCGCATTCGTCACCAACAGCTACTACCAGTTGATCCTGACATTGGTGCCAATCTGGGCAGTGTTTGGTGCATCGTGGAACATTTTGTCGGGCTATGGCGGACAGTTGTCCTTCGGCCACGCCTCGTTCTTCGGCATCGGTGCGTATACCGTGACACTGGCGCTGGTGTACTGGAACCTCACGCCGTGGCTTGGTATTCCGCTTGGGATGCTGATGGGCGCCATAGCCGCAGTCATCATCGGCACGCCGACGTTCCGCCTGCGCGGCCACTATTTCGCGCTGTCGATGCTCGCCTATCCACTGTTCATCCTCTACCTGCTGCAGTACTTAGGCTTTCAGGAAATGTCGCTGCCGATGCATCGGGATCATCCGATCGCATTTCTCGAGTTCACTGATCAGCGGCTCTACACCCTGGTCGCCACGCTGCTGCTGGTGGCCGGCATCTTGGCCTGCATGTTCGTCGAAAATTCGCGCTTCGGCCTGGCCCTGCTGGCGATCAGGCAGAACGAACTGGCCGCCGAAGCCGCCGGGATCAACGCGCGCCAATGGAAGATGCGTGCGCTGATTACTTCGGGGATTATCGCTGCCGCCGCCGGCGGTCTCTATGCCTGCGTGCTGCTGGTGGTCACACCCGACTCGGTGTTCGGACTGCTGGTCTCCGCACAGCCGGTCGTGGTGACGCTGTTCGGCGGCGTCGTGTCGATCTGGGGGCCCGTGATCGGAGCCGCGATCCTGGTGCCGCTCGCCGAATCGCTGAACGCGCAGCTCGGCAACATCATACCTGGCATCCAGGGTGTAGTGTACGGCGCGGCGATCATCGTCATCATCCTTGCCGCACCCGATGGTTTGTATTGGACGATCCGTGACCGCTGGCTCCGCGGCGCCATGCCGCCACTGCCGCCGCCTTTGCCGGCCGAGCCCGCGCCCGCGCGCACATACAGCGAAGTCGGCGCAACCCCTCTCCTGCGGGTGGAGCACCTGTCTCGTTCGTTCGGCGGACTGCGCGCCGTCAGCCAGGTCAGTTTCGCCATCGAGCCGCGCGAAATCCTGGGCATTATCGGTCCAAACGGCGCCGGGAAGACCACGCTGTTCAACGTGTTGAATGGCGTGCTGGCGGCGGATGAAGGCAGCGCGCTGTTGGCAGGCGAACAGATGCTGGGTCGCAAAGTGTATCAGGTCTGCCGTATGGGCGTTGGCCGCACATTTCAGGTCGTTCGCAGCTTCCCGCGCCTGCCACTGTTGGACAATGTGGCGGTAGGTGCCTACGGCGCCGGGCTGCCGGACCGCGCCGCCGTGGCTGCCGCCGAACACGCGCTGCATCGCGTTGGCATGCTGCATCTCGCCACACGCCAGGCAGGGCAACTTACCAACAAGCAGCTGCGACTGATGGAGCTGGCGCGCGCGCTGGCCGGCCAGCCTCGACTGTTGTTACTGGATGAAACGCTGGCGGGTCTAGGGCGTGATGAATGCGATGAAGTGCTCGATGTGCTGGCGAAACTGCGCGACGAAGGCATGACCATCGCCATCATCGAGCACACGATGCATGCGATGATGCGGCTTGCCGACCGCTTCGTCGTGCTGGACCACGGTGCGGTGCTGGCGACTGGTTTGCCGCGCGACGTCGTGGAGAATCGCGCGGTGATCGAGGCATATCTCGGCAAGAAGTTCCTGGCGCGCCAGAATGCTTGAAGTTCGCAACCTCTCCGTCGCCTACGGTGGCTTGCGCGCACTGACAGACGTATCGTTATCGGTCGCCGAAGGTCAGTTCGTGACCGTACTGGGCCCCAACGGGGCGGGCAAGTCAACGCTGTTCAAGTCCATCTGCGGTATCGTTGCGCCGGTGCAGGGTAGCGTCAGCTTCCTGGGACAAGACCTGCTCACCGTTCCGGCCGCGGCGCGCGCGCATCTTGGCATCGCGCATGTTCCCGAGGGTCGGCAGGTGTTCAAGACACTGACCGTCCGCGAGAACCTGGAAATGGGCGCCTACACCAAGGCGGGCCGCGCGCAGTGGCTGCACACGCTGGAACGCATACACACGCTGTTTCCAATTCTCGCCGAACGCGCCTCGCAGCTGGCCGGCACCTTGTCCGGCGGGGAACAACAGATGCTGGCGATTGGCCGCGGCCTCGCCTCGGCGCCCAAGTTGCTGATGCTGGACGAGCCATCCATGGGCCTGGCACCCGCCGTCGCGGATACGATCTTCGAGCGTGTCTCGCAGATCCATCGCGAAGATCGCGTCACGATCCTGCTGGTGGAACAGCGGGTGGCAGAAGCGCTGGAACTGTCGGACCACGGCTATGTGCTGGAAACCGGGCACATGGTTCTGGACGGCACGCATCAGACACTACTGGCGGACGATAGGGTCCGTCGTTCCTATCTCGGGCTGACGGATGCCTGACATCGACCGCATGGGAGTACACTTGATGACCAACACCACTTCAATCGGACGCCGTGGCGCCCTAGGGCTTGGACTCGCCACGGGTGCGGCGTCGCTTGCACCGCGACGCCTGCGCGCGCAGGCGAAGGAAGTGAAGATCGCCATGCTGGTGCCGCTGTCGGGCCCATGGGCACGCCAGGGGATCCTGGAACAGATGGGCGCCCGCATGGCGATCGACGACATCAACAACGCCGGCGGCATCAAGTCGCTTGGCGGCGCGAAGCTGCGGCTGATCGAGTATGATACCGGCGATAGCGCGGAGAAGGCTAAGGACGCCGCACAGCGTATGATCGCGCAGGAGCCTGATCTGGTCGGTGGGTTCGGCTGCTGGCTATCGACCTTCACTCTGGCCGCCACCGAGGTCACTGAGCG
>JBKPSV010000305.1:0-6151 GCA_046735215.1 Pseudomonadota bacterium
GCCGATGTCGCCCCAGAGCGACACGCGGTGCTGCTGCTCGACCAAGCCGGTTGGCACCTCTCGCACAAGCTCGCGGTGCCAAACAATATCACCATCGTCCCACTGCCGCCCAAGTGTCCCGAGTTGAACCCGCAGGAGAACGTCTGGCAGTTCATGCGCGACAACTGGCTGTCCAACCGCGTGTTCGACAATGCCGATACTCTGATCGATCACTGTTGTGAGGCTTGGAACAAGCTGGAGGCTGAACCCTGGACCATCATGTCCATCGGCTTGCGCAACCGGGCACACCGGTTCTGATCAGTGAGTCCTGGTAATTAATCCAAGCCAGGCCGCTAGATCGCGTCCCTTGGCGAAGGCGGAGCCGTCGCCTACCGCGGCCAGGAGTGCAGTGGCATTGATCACGCCGATCCCTGGGATGGTCGCCAGCTGTCGAGCCTGCTGGTTTTCGCGGGTCATCGCGGCGAACTCGTCGTCATAAGCCCTGATCCGCTCGTCGAGTTTCTCCCACTCTTCGCGGCGTTCCTGCAGCAGCCGTATTACCCGGGGGCTGATCGACAGTACTCCAGCCAAGAGCTCGTGCAGTCGATGCCGCAGAGGGGCACGACGTTTGGGCAGGGTTATCCCGCGCTCAAGCAGGACTGCGCGCAACTGATTGGTCAGCCTGGTCCGCGCCGTGACCAGTCGCTCGCGTGCTCGGTGCAGCACCTGCAGATCAAGTTGTGCCTCACTTTTGAGCGTCACAAGACGCATCGTCGGTCGTGTCGCGGCCTCGGCAATCGCCTCCGCGTCGCGGTCGTCTGTCTTCTGGGGGACTTTACATAAGGCTGCACATACTCAGGCGACATCAGCCGGACCGTGTGTCCCTGCGAGGCAAACGTCCGACCCCAGGAAGTGCGCACCACAACACGCTTCCATAGCCACGATGCAGGCCGGCAGCTTGCTGGCGAACGTCACCAGGCTCTCCCGCGTCATCCTGCGCCGCAGCACAACTGCGCCGTTCATATCCAATCCCGCCACGCTACAGCTGTTCTTGCCCAGGTCGATCCCAAGTACGGTAATCGGCATTTTGGCCATCCGTCCTCTCCTCTGCTTCCAGACGCAGCCTGCGTCCGATGCTGAGGGGCGGGCCATCCATAAAGACGCTGATCGCCAGCGAACAGGACCGCCCCGACGTGGCGCGCCGGCGCATGCAGTGGCTGCGGTACCGCCACCGGATCGATCCGTCGCGTCTGGTGTTCATCGACGAGACCCCGGCCTTCGCAGGGGCAGGCTCTGGACCAAGACCAACATGGCGCCGTTGCCCGGCTGGGCGCCACGCGGTGCCAGGCTGAAGGCCAAGGTGCCTTGCGGCTCGATCGTGTCGAGGCGCCATGGCTGATCGACGGCCCGATCAATGGCGAACGCTTCCGGCTCTACGTCGAAAAGGTGCTGCTGCCAACGCTGCGTTCCGACGATATCGTCGTGATCGGCAATCTCGGCAGCCACCGCGGCAAGGCAATCCGCCGGATTATCCGTTCGGTCGGCGCCAAGCTGTTCTTCCTGCCGAAATACTCTCCCGATCTCAACCCGATCGAGCAGTTGTTCGCCAAGCTGAAACACTGGCTGCGAAACGCCGCGGTCGCTCAGTCGATGCCGTGTCCAACGCTATCGGCCACATCCTCGGCACCGTCACAACAGACGAATGCGCCAATTACTTCGCCAATGCAGGATATAAACCCGCGTAAACTCATCCCGCTCTAGGCGCCGACCCAATCGCGTTATCCAAAGCAGAGCCAGTCGCAGTGGACCGACTGCGCTTCTTCAGGATTCTCTGCAACAACGTTGTGCTCGGTGGGAAGCCGACTATCAGCGGCTCCGACGCCCACAACTAAAGATAGTGCTCAGCCAGAGGCGCAAAGCCGTTGAAGCGCTGACTGGCATACGTCGTCACATACGCGCCGGTGGACAGCAGCTCCACTCGATCGCCGGACTTCAGCGCCAATGGCAATCGGTAGTTCGACTTGTCGTACATGATGTCGGCGCCGTCACAGGTTGGGCCGGCGACTGCCACCGGACCGGCCGGCCCGCCATCATGCGGCGTGGTGATGCGATACTTGATCGCCTCGCCTTCCGTTTCGGCAAGGCCGCCGAACCGGCCGATGTCGAGGTAGACCCAGCGCATCGAGTCGCTCGGATCGCGCCGGCTCACCAGCACCACCTCTGCGCTGACCAGTCCCGCATCGCCGACAATGAAACGGCCGGGCTCGATCAGCATCTCAGGCAACGCATTGCCGAAGTGCTCGGTCATAGACGTCATGATCGCGTCGCCGAACTGGTCAATCTCCGGCACCGGATCGCGATACCGCGTCGGGAACCCGCCACCGAGGTTCATCATTCGCAAATTTACGCCGGCCTCGGTCAGATCGGTGAACAGCATGGCCACCTTGGCAATCGCAATTTCGTAAGCGCGCGTGGTGGTCTGCTGGCTGCCGACGTGGAACGACAGGCCATAAGGATCCAGTCCCATCTCGCCCGCTTGCAGCATCAGCGCGCGGGCGTTCTCGATCGTGGTGCCGAACTTGCGCGACAGCGGCCAGTCCGCACCTTCGTTCTCCACCAGGATCCGGCAGTAGACCCGCGCGCCCGGCGCATGCTTCGCGAGCTTCTCCAACTCCTCGGCCGAATCGAAGGCAAACAGCGTGACCCCACGCTGAAACGCCGCGTGGATCGCCGAGGCCTTCTTGATCGTGTTGCCGAAGCTGATTGCCTCAGGACGAGCGCCGCAGTCGAGGCACTCGAAGACCTCTTCCCAGCTCGCGGCGTCGAAGCTGGACCCCAGATGGGCCAGCCGCTGCAATACCGGGTGGGCCGGATTGGCCTTCACGGCGTAGTAGATCCGCGCCAGCGGCAGGGTACTTTGCAGCGTGCGGAAGTTCGCCTCCACACGGTCCACATCGAGCACCAGGCACGGCGTGGCCGGCTGCTGCTCAGCAAGGAAACGGGCGATCTTCGGGGTCATCGCACCGGGCCTCCTTTGGCTGGGCGTCCGCCTGAACCAGGCGACGGACGTTAGTTGACGAAACGGTCGAACGAACCAGCGACCATACGATTGCCAGAACGCTTGACGTCGTTGCGTAACCACGAGGGCCAGAGGCACGTGCGTTGCTGCGTAGGAGGGGCCACATAGGACCCTGAACCCCCCGGCGCAAGCCCGAATCGCAGTCAATCGACAGGAAAATGTCGCGACGCCGCATCGCGTGCTGCGTTATGGCGTTTCGGTTGGCACGATAGCGACCAGCGAAACGGAGGTGCAACAAGCGTGGAAGCGGCCATTCGAAGCAGACAGCGCAGGCAACTTTGGTCAGGCTGCCGTCGGGTGGCCCTCGGCGCACTCCGCGAATCCAGTACCGACCGGGTGGCACTCGCTGGGGCGGGCTGCGGTTTCTATGCCACCATGGCGCTGTTCCCGGCCATCAGTGTGCTGATCTCGGTCTACGGCCTGGTATTCAACGCTGTCGCGGTGGAACAGCAGCTCGCGGTCATCGAAACTCTGCTCCCGCCCCCGGCGTACAAGCTGATCGACGATCGGGTACACGAGCTGGTCTCCCAACCGAGCAACGCGCTGAGCATCGGTCTGCTGATCAGTGTCGCGATCGCGCTGTGGAGCGCCTCGGCCAGCACCAAGTCGGTGCTGTCGGCGCTGAATGTCGCCTATGACACGGTTGAGAGCCGCGGGATCGTTGGCTTTCAGGCGACTGCTTTGGCGATGACACTATGTGCGGTGGTCGCCGCGGTCGTGGCGATCGCAGTGCTGGTATTCCTGCCGACCGTGATTTCGTTCATTGGGTTGTCGGCCTATACCGCGGGGTTGGTGAACACATTCAGCATGACGCTGCTGGTGGTGCTGGTGTTCGGCACGATCGCGCTGCTGTATCGCTATGGTCCATCGCGCGGTCGGTTCCCGGGGCGGCGGATCTTTCCCGGCGCTGTGCTGGCGACCTTGCTGTGGCTGATCGCGTCGGCTGGTCTGTCATTTTATGTCTCGCACATTGCGCAGATGGGCGTGACCTACGGTCCACTGGGCGCCGTGGTTGCGATCATGCTGTGGTTCTATCTGAGCGCCTATGCAGTGCTGCTCGGCGCTGAGGTCAACGCGCAACTCGAGCAGGGCAACCACGCCGAATCGGCAGATCCGGTTGGCAAGTGAGACAGGTCGCTGCTACCTGAACGCGAATAATTGCGCCGGGTAAGCCAGGGATGGCAAAGTGGGACGAGGGCTACGTCACCGACGTGGCCTATACCAGCAATTTCTACCGCGAAATCACTCCGGTGTGGCTGGCCGCGACCAGTTTGCTGCTTGGCCATCGCTCGCCTGATCTGACCAAGCCGTTCAGCTACGCTGACCTCGGCTGTGGCAATGGCTTCACCACATTGGTGGTCGCCGCAACATGCCCGCACGCCGATGTGTGGGGGTTCGATTTTAATCCGGCGCATGTCGAGTTCGCCAACCGCCTTGCGGAACAGGCCGGCCTTGGCAACGTGCGGTTCGTAGAGTCATCATTTGCCGGACTGGATACTGCGCCGGACGGCGTGCTGCCCGACTTCGACTTCATGGTTTCGCACGGGGTGCTCAGCTGGATCTCGCAGGAGAACCGGCAGCACCTGATCGGCGGGGTGACCAAGCGCCTGAAGCCGGGCGGGCTGGTCTATCTGAGCTACAACGTGACCACCGGCTGGTCCGCCATGGTGCCGGTGCGTCGGCTCATGCGGATGTTGACGCTGGCAAGCCCGGAACGAACCGACATCGCTGTGCCTGGAGTGCTCGACTTCGTCGACCGTCTGAAGGGCGCCGGAGCGCTCTTCTTCCAGGCTCATCCAAATCTGGAAAGCCGGCTGACCGACGTCCGCAAGCAGGATGCCCGCTATATCGCGCACGAGTACCTGAACGAGGACTGGCATCCACTGATGTTCGCCGACCTCGCCGGCGCAATGCTTGAGGCGAAATGCCGCTACATCGGCAGTGCGACCCTGGCGGAGAACATCGACACCGTCTCGGTGCCGACCGGCGTGGCGCCGCTGCTTGCCGAAACCCGCGACCCTGTGCTGCGCGAGACGCTGCGCGATATCGGTTGTGCGCAGTCCTTTCGCCGCGACCTCTATCGCAAAGGTGTTGCCCCCATGCCGGGGCCGGAGCAGCAGATGCGGCTGCACGAGCTCACGATAGCTGGTCTCGGCGTGGCGATGCCGGAGGCCGGCCCAACCTTCGCCACGCCGATGGGCAACGTCACCGGGCGCCCTGAGATCTATCAGCCGCTGCTGTCAATGCTGGAGAGCGGGCAGGTGAGCGTCGAGCAGGCCATGCAATCGCCTGCGTTCGCCGGCCGCCCGCTGGTGGAGCTGCTGCAGGCGTTCAGCCTGCTGATCGCCGGCGGCTATGCGCATCCAGTTCTGCCGGGCGGGGGCACCGCCGCGGGACGCGAAGCGTGCCGGCGGCTGAACTTGGCGATTGCCCAGGCGAACGCCAATGCGGCTGAATTGCCGCGGCTGGCATCGCCGGTGATCGGCTCGGTGGTGGGTGGCGACATCCTGGAAACCTTGGTGGCGGGCGACCTGCTGGCTGGCAAGCCGGCACACCCCGAGGCGCTGACCACCGAACTGCTGACCGTGCTCGGCCGAAGCGGCCGAAACGTCCAGCGCGACGGTCAGCCGGTCACCGAACCGGCGGATCGGCGCCGGATCGTGGCCGAGGCGGTGACAACGATGCTGGAGAAACGGCTGCCGGTGCTGCGTCGCCTCGGGGTCTTCGATGCGTGATCGGCCAGCCTCAAGCCACCCGCGCCTTCGGGTCGGACTGTAGCGGATAGAGCAGGCCGGCGCTGCCGGCGCGCACCTCCAGCATGGCCGGCCCGGCCATGTCCGGCAGCGGCAGCACGGCGGAGCCGTCGGTCCACCGACGGAGGGCGGCATCGTTCGACTCCACCGCCCACCAGCCCTGGGACAGGCTTGGATGGTCCACCGGCAATTCGCGCAGATCGTCCGCACTGCGCAGCACGATGCGCTCGACGTAGAGGCCGAGACGGCGGCGATCTTCCAGCCACGGCCGCACATCGGCCGGCGCGGCGGATCGTGAGACCAGACGCACTTCCGTCGCACCCTTCGGGAGGGCGAAGAT
>JBKPSV010000306.1:0-37600 GCA_046735215.1 Pseudomonadota bacterium
TTGAACGTGGCGGCGCAGCCGCGGTGTGAGGGCGGCGTGCGCGAGACGGACGAAGAGGCTTTGATCAGCGCTCTGCTCGCGGCCGAAGTGACCACGCCCAAGGCGGATGAAATGTCATGTCGGCGGTATTATCAGGCCAACCTGAAGCGGTTCCGCAGTCCGGACCTGTTCGAGCCGCTGCACATCCTGTTCAAGGCGTCGCGCGACGATGCCGCCGCATTCGCCCAGGCAGTCGCCCGTGCCGAGACCGTGCTGACCGAAGTGAGCTCCTCGCCTGACCGCTTCGCGAGTTTGGCAACGGCACTATCGGATTGCCCATCGGCCGGCGACGGTGGGCGGCTTGGTCAGATCGCGCCCGGGGAAACCACGCCCGAATCCGAGACCGCGCTGAACACGCTGGAGGATGGTCAGGTCTGCCCCGAGCCCGTGCTGACCCGCTATGGCGTACATGTCGTCAAGCTGGAACGCAAGATCGCGGGCAACGTGCTGCCGTTCGAGCGGGTGCGTGACCGTATCGCCACCTACCTGGAGGAAAACGCCTGGCGTCGTGCAGTGGCGCAATACGTCGCGCTGCTGGCAGGCCAGGCGCACATAACCGGCTTCGATATGCCGGCTGCCACATCACCCTTGGTGCAATAGGACAGGTATAATGCTGGGTCACCTTCTCCAGGCGCTAAGCGATCCGGACGGCGCAGAGGCTGTGCTGGCACGGGTCGGCACACAGGAAATCCGTGAACGGGTCGAGCGCGCCGCGGCGGCGCAGAGCGTGCCGGTCGGCACCATGGTGGCGCACAAGGTTCGGCATCTCGTGGATCACGGGGGCGAAGACATATGGGTGGACGCAATCGGCGCGATGTCCGGTTCGCCGCAGCCTGGTGTGGCCGCCATCCACCGGCTGCTGGACCGCGCCTTCCCGCGTGAACGCCCACCCCTGATTTCCCGCAAGAAACAAATTTAACACCAACCCCCGGGTGTGCGGCATAGACTGGGCGCACACCGGGGGAGAAGCGCCATGCGCCGCTTCGGACTGCTGCTCGCACTACTGCTGTGCGTCATCTGCGGCGCGGCGTGGGCCGACGACTTCCGCCTGCCCGGCCTGCAGGCAGACGGTGACGCCTACGCCCGCAGCCTGACGCAGCGCTTCCCCGCCGGCGGCACACCGCAGGCGCGCAAGCAGGCCGAGCAGGCTGCCGCCACGGCGACCCGCAAACAGGATTGGTCCGCTGCTGCGGCCGCGTGGGAGAACCGCATTGCGCAGGGTGACGCCACCACCGCGCAGTGGCAGTCGCTGGCCGAGGCACAGCTGCGCCGCACCCCAGCCGACGCCGTACATGCGCTGCAGGCCGCCTGGCAAAGTTTCTCCAGTTCGCCCGCCGGCGACCGCGAAGTGCCGCCGCTGCTGACGATGGCCGACGCGCTTGTCCTGCTGAACCGCCCGGCGCAGGCGATCCAGGCGCTCGAAGCGGCCGCCGAGCGCACACCGGACAACAAGGCGATCGCGCAGAAGCTCGACGAGACACGCCGTGCCGTCGGCGTGCTGGTGCGTCGCGTCGCCACGGAGTCCGAGGCCGATCCGCCCCGCGCCTGCATCGACTTCACCGTGCCACCGGTGCGCCGCGACGACTTTCACGCCGAGGACTGGGTGCGCCTCGACCCCACCGTGCCGGGTGCCGCCGTGACGCGCGAAGGCGACAAGATCTGCGTCTCCGGCCCGCCGTCCGGCGCCTCGACCCGGATAACGCTGCGCGCCGGCATGCCCGGCGAAGGCGGCCTCCGCCTCACGAAGGACACGACGTTTGCCGTCGCCATGGCCAACCGCCAGGCGCGCGCCGATTTTGACACGCGCATGTTTGTGCTGCCGCGCGGGCAAACGCCGGCCATCGGCCTCAGCACGGTCAATCTGTCGGCCGTCAATTTGACCCTGGCGCGCCTGACCGAGCGCAACGTGGTCGCCTTCGTGCGTGAGTCCAAGCTCGGCCAGCCGGTCGGTCCCTGGGACGCCGACCGCATCGGCGAGCAGACCGGTCGCATCGTTTGGCAGGGCGGTGCCAATATTCCGAACTGGCAGCCCAACCGTACCGCGCATACCGCACTGCCGATGCCGGAAGCATTGGCAGCCTCCGGTCCGGGGCTCTACGCGCTGACCGCGCGTGCCGGCGATGGCACGCCGAACGCGACGTCCGGGGTGCAGATGATCCTGCGCACCGACTTCGCCCCCACTGTCTGGCGTGGTGCCGACGGCCTGACCGCACAGGTCCGCGGCTATTCCGACGTGAAGCCGCGCGCGGGCGTGACGCTGCGCCTGCTGGCGGAGAACAACGACATCCTGGCCGAGACCACCACAGGCGCCGATGGCGTTGGCCGCTTCGCGGCTCCGCTGCTGCATGGCGAAGGTCCGGTCGCGCCGCGCGCCCTCGAAGTGCTGGGCGATGACGACTACACCATGCTCGATCTGTCGTCCGCAGCGTTCGATCTGTCGGACCGCGGCGTGGCAGGGCTGCCGGACCCTGGACCGCTCGATGCCTATGTCTGGCTCGATCGCGGCATCTACCGCCCGGGCGAGACCGTGCAGGTGATGGCCATCCTGCGCGATGAGGCTGGGCATCCGACGGACATCCCGGTCCACGTGCTGGTGAAGCGCCCGAACGGGCAGGTCTATCTGGATGCGACGCCAGCCCGCGCCGCCGAGGCATCGGTGCATGTGCCGGTAAGGCTGTCGAGCGGTGCCGCGGCCGGCACCTGGACGATCGAGGTGAAGGCCGACCCGGGACTGCCGCCGATTGGCCGCGCCCAGTTTCGCGTCGATGCCTTCGTGCCTGATCGCATGGCGGTGGACCTTGGCACCCCACCTGGGCCGATCATCCCCGGCCAACCCTACGCGCTGCCCCTCACGGCGCGCTTTCTGTATGGCGCGCCCGCTGCGGGTCTGACCGGGCAGGGGCAACTGCGTCTGGAGATCGACCCGACGCCATTCCCGTCGCTTGTCGGCTACCGCACCGGCCTGATCGACGAGACCTACGCGCCCGACGGCAAGGACCTGACGGTGCCCGACACCGACGCGCAGGGCCATTCCAGCGTGGCGATCGATGTTCAGCGCGCTCCCGACACCACGCATGCACTGAAGGCATCGATCACCATCGGAGTGAACGATCCGTCCGGTCACGCCTCGCTCGCCAGCACCGAGATCCCAGTGCGGCCAGCCGGCAAACTCCTCGGCATCAAGCCCGCCTTCGCGGACAATGCGGTCAACGCCGGCACCGAGGCCGCGTTCGACATGGTCGCGGTCGGGCCCGATGGCGCGCGGGTCGCCGCCAAGGCGAAGCTGCGGTTGGTGCGCGAACGTCCAGACTGGCGTCTGGTGCGCAACGGTAGTCTCGCCCGCTACGAGGCGGTCTGGCGTGACGAGCCGTTGGAGACCCATCCCATCGACATCCCGGCGGACACGCCATTCCGTTTCGCGCACAAGGTCGATTTCGGCCGCTATCGGATCGAGGTCCTGGAAGACGGAGGCATGGCCGCCACCTCGGTGCGCTTCCGCTCCGGCTGGGTTTCGTCGGACAATCCGGACGTCCCGGACAAGGTGGACGTCTCCGCCGACCGCAAGGCCTACACCCCCGGCGACACCGCCCGCATCCACATCGCCCCGCCGTTCGGCGGCGAAGCCACACTGTTGGTGCTGACCGACCGCGTGCACCTCGTGCGCAACGTCAACGTTCCCGCTGCCGGCGCCGATGTGGACGTGCCGGTGTCAGCCGACTGGGGACCGGGCGCCTATGTTACCGTGCACGTGTTCCGCACCGCGGCGGATGCGAAGTCGCGGCCGGCGCGCGCCATCGGTCTCGCCTGGGTCGGCATCGATCCGGCTGTTCGCAAGCTGGCGATGGCGTTCGATGCGCCGGAAAAATACCCGCCCCGCCAACGCGCCGCAGTCCGGCTGCGGGCGACGCCCGGCGCCTGGGTCAGCCTCGCGGCGGTGGACGAAGGCATCCTGCGCCTGACCAGTTTCACATCGCCGGACCCGTCCGAGCATTTCCTCGGTCGCCGCGCACTCGGGCTGGACATCCGCGACGACTGGGGCCGACTGATCGCCCTACCCGATGGCGAGGCCACGGCGCTGCGACAGGGTGGTGACGAGGGCAGCTTCGCCCTACCGGACATTCCACAGAAGACGGTGACGCTGTTCGTGTCGCCGGTGCAGGCGGGTGCAGATGGGGTGGCAGAGTTCCCGCTCGACCTGCCCGACTTCAACGGCCAAGTGCGCCTGATGGCGGTGGCCTGGAGCGGCAGCAAGCTGGGTGCATCTGCCACCGACGTGTATGTGCGCGACCCGCTGGTCGCCGAACCGCTGCTGCCGCGCTTTCTGGCGCCGGGTGATCGGACACGGCTTACCGTGCTGCTGCACAACCTGGACCTGCCGGCCGGCGAGCAGAGCGTCACCGTATCAGTCGACGGCCCGCTGACGATCGACGGACAGCCAAAGCTGACCGCCACTCTCGCACCCGGCGCCCAGGCATTGCCGTTCGTTACGCTCGCTGCGAACGGGGCTGGGCGCGGCATCGTCCGGCTAGATGTCGCGGGCTCCGGTGGGTTCCACGTGCAGCGCGATACCGCCATCACCGTGCGTCCGGCTCGCGGAGCCAGCACCGTGGTAGCTGCCGGAGATCTGGCGCCGGGGGCAGAAATTCAGCTGGCGCCACCGTTCGAGCGCTTCGTGCCGGGCACGTGGAAGGCGGCGGCGACGTTCGGTGGCGCAGTGCGCTACGACGTCGCTAGCCTCGTGGCGGCGCTGGATCACTACCCGCTGTGGTGCCTGGAGCAGGCGACCAGCCGCGGCTTCCCGCTGGCGCTGCTGCCGGACGGCCCGATTGCCGGTTTCGACCGAGCAGCGCGGCTGCAGCAGGCGGTCGGCTTCGTGCTCGACCGCCAGCGCTTCGATGGCGGCTTTGGTCTCTGGTCCGCCTCCGCCGAGGCGGAGCCATGGCTCTCCGTCTATGCCACGGAGTTCCTGCTCCACGCACGGGACGCCGGGGCGGCGATCCCCGCGCAGGCAATCAAGGACGCGCTGAAATTCATCGCCGATGCCGCCGACGAGTCGGGCGACGGGCCCGAGGACTACGCCACGCAGCCATACCGGCTATATGTCCTGGCGCTCGCCGGCAAAGGCCGGCCCGGTGCGGCGCGCGTGCTGACCGAGCAACTCGACAAACTGCCGACACCGCTCGCCAAGGCGCAACTCGGCGCCGCCCTGACGCTGGCGCACGACCAGCCGCGCGCCGACGCGGCGTTCGCTGCGGCACTGGCTGCCCCGGGGCGCCGCTGGTGGTCATACGATTATGGCACCGCGCTGCGCGACCAGGTCGCCATTGCGCTTCTGCTCAAAGAGAGTGGCCTGCCCGGCAACCGGCTGGAGCGGCTGCTGCCCACCATGCCCGGCGCCGACCTGTCTCCCGACACGCTGCCCACCATGCCCGGCGCCGACCTGTCTCCCGACACGCTGTCCACCCAGGAGCAGGCCTGGGCGGCTGCCGCCGGTGCTGTGCTGGGGCGCAATGGAACTCCCGTGCGGATCGCCTTCGATGGCCACGATCTGCTGCCAGCACCTGTCGTGTCGGCCACGCTGTCCGGCCCGGCCACCGCACGCAACCTCGCGGACCAGCCTGTCTGGCGGGCCGTCTCGGTCACCGGCATTCCCGCAACACCGCTGCCGGCCGCGCGCGCGCAGATGCGCATCATCCGCCAGTTCAAGACGTTGGACGGCCAGCCGCTGGACCTGGACCACCTGAAGCAGAACACCGTGTTCGTGCTGGTGCTGGAGGGGAAAGCGGAAGACGGCCAGCCGCATCGGGCGATGCTGCAGCACGGGCTGCCGGCGGGCTGGGAGATCGCTGGCCGTCTAGGGGGCGGTGATGCACCGAGTCTGCCATGGTTGGGCAAGCTCTCCGAACCGGAGGCGCAGCCGGCCGCCGATGATCGCTATGCGGCAGTGGTCGCGCTGACGCCCGAGCAGCCGGATTTTCGGCTGGCGGTGCGGGTGCGGGCAGTCACCCCGGGCGTTTATGAGCTGCCAGGAGCCGAGGTCGCCGACATGTACCGCCCCGGCGTATTCGCCCGCCAGGCCGCCGGCCGCATCACAGTGCAGGGCGCGGAATGAGGCGAGGCAGCACCAACACTCCCCCTCCCCTCGCGGGAGGGGGATGGAGGGAGGGGGCGGTGCCCGCATCTGTCCCCCTCCCCCCACCCCCCTCCCGCAAGGGGAGGGGGAGGCTGGCGACAATGCTCGCCCTGCTACCCTCCTTTGCGCTTCTCCTCGTCGCTATCGGCGCCCTGCTCGACCACTGCTTCCCCCCCGATTTCTCCCGCCTCACTGCCGTCGGCACCGAGATCCTCGATCGCCAGGACCACCCTCTGGCATTCCTGGCCGCCCAGGGGGGCGTCTGGCGGTTCCACGCCAACAGCCTCCCGCCGCAATACGTCAACCTGCTGATCGCCGTCGAAGACCGGCGCTTCTGGCGCCACCCCGGCGTCGATCCGCTCGCTCTGGTCCGTGCCGCAGCCCAGTTCATTCGCCACGGTCGCGCCGTCTCCGGCGGCTCGACACTGGCAATGCAGGCAGCCCGCCTGCTCGAACCCCGCCCGCGCACGTTGCGCGCCAAGCTGATCGAGATGGCGCGCGCGCTGCAGCTCGAAGCCCGCTACGGGCGTCAGGGCGTACTGCGCATCTGGCTGACGCTGGCACCGTTCGGCGGCAACCTGGAGGGCATTAGCGCCGGTTCGCTCGCCTGGTTCGGCATCCCTCCGGAGGCACTGGAACCCGCCCAGGCCGCTTTGCTGGTAGCCATCCCCCGCCGTCCCGAACGCCTGCGGCCGGACCGCCACCCAGCCGCGGCGCAAGCGGCGCAGGACCGCGTTCTGGCCATCGGCGTCCGCGCCGGCCTGTTCGCGGCGGACACCGGCCCGGTGCCGACCGCCCGCGTTCCGCTGCCTCGCCACGCGCCCCAGGTCGCCGCGACCCTGCCGCGCGCGCCGCAGGTCCGCACCACGCTGGACCTCCCACTGCAGATCGCTCTGGAACGCCTGGCACAGGAGCGCCTGCAGACCTTACCGCCGCACGCCTCGCTTGCCATGCTGGTGGCCGATGCACCAATGCGCGAAATCCGCGCCCTGTATCCGGGCGCGTGGCGGGATCAGGGGCGCGCCGGTGCGATCGACCTCACCGCGGCGGTTCGCTCGCCGGGCTCGGCGTTGAAGCCGTTCATCTATGCCATGGCCTTCGCCGACGGCGCCGCCGCGCCGGACGTCGCGGTGCCGGATCTGCCGCGCCGCTATGGCGGCTACGCACCGGAGAACTTCGATCGCGGGTTCGCTGGCAGCATCACCGCCGCCGATGCGCTGCGCCGCTCGCTGAATCTGCCCGCCGTGGGGTTGCTCGACCGCGTCGGCCCGCTGCGCTTTGCTACCACGCTGCGGAGCGCAGGCGTGACGCTGCGCCTGCCCCGCGGCGCGGATCCATCGCTGCCGCTGGCGCTCGGCGGCGATGGCATTACCCTGCGCGATGCGGCCGCGCTCTACGCCGCACTGGCCACCGACGGCACCGGCGGTCGGCTGCAGCTGCTGACCGGGCCGGCGCAGGATCGGCCAGACTTCCTCGCCGCCACCGCCGCGCGCGAGGTGGCCGAAGTGCTGACCCGCCCGCTACCGGGTTTCGGCTTGCGCGGTGTCGCGTGGAAGACCGGCACCAGTTGGGGCGGGCGGGATGCCTGGGCGTTCGGCTTCGACAGCCGCCACGTGGTCGCCGTGTGGCTCGGTCGCCCGGACGGCACGCCGCTACCTGGCGCGACCGGCACGTCGCTCGCTCTGCCGATGCTGTCGCGGGTATTCGATCTCCTGCCACGGGCGCCGCGCCACGTGGCACCGTCGCGCGAGACCCGCTCAGCCAGGCGGACGCCGGCGACCGATGAACTGCACCTGCTGTTTCCTCCGCCGGGCGCGGTGCTTTCGGCTGATGGGCCGGTCGCAATCCGGGTGATGGGTGGCCGCCGGCCGCTCAGTTTCCTGGTTGATGGGGCGCCTTTGCCAGTGGACCGGGTCCGCCGCGAGGCAATCTGGCAGCCGACCGGCCCCGGCTTCTACCGCCTGAGCGTGCTCGATGCCGGCGGGGCAGCGGTGCAGGCCAATGTGCAGGTGCACGCCGCCCCCTGAGCCGCATCGGTGTGGGCGATCGGGCCATCAGCCTGACAGTCGGTGGTTGCGCATGTCGCATCCTTCATTGGGGCGCCGGTGCGAGATTAAACCGCTGTTAAGGACCGGCAGCATAAACCGGAACCGTCAGCTTCCTCCCCTACGCCAGACAATGGCGTGCTGGCGAAGTCCTGAGGTGTTCTTCACCGTTTCGGGAGCACCTCGGGGCTTTTTTCGTTCCGGTACTGGTTCGCTGAAGCGCGGTTCGCTATACCGTCACTGCGAGCACCAAGCGACGAAGCAATTACGGTCAGGAGTACTTTGCGCCTCTCGCGCCACTCCCAGAGACTACCCGCGCCTCAAGACAGACAGCGCCTCTTCCTCATTGTTCACGTGAACCGTCGTGTAGCCTGCTTCGGCAGCGGTTCGATCCATCTGCTCTGAAGCGATATGTGCGCCGCCGCCTTTGCCTACGATCCGCACCACCCGCCGCATCCCGGCGTGGTGCAGGAACTCCTGCAGCTTCTCGATGCGGTCAGCCACGTGGCGTGAGGACGGCCGCATATTCGAAATGTCGCTGATGCAATCGAAGTCCGGCCGCAGCTGCGGCAGCAGTGCGGCAACCTCCGTCTGGAATCGATCGATTTCGGAGACGTTGAGCGAATCGATCCAGCGCAGGACCAGCCGGTTATTCTTCTGATCAATCTCGGCGCGATGCATGGCGAAAGTCTCCTCCGCGGTCGCCGCGCGATGTAGAGCGATTGACTGAATGAAAGATAAACCGACTCCCATCCCCGCCGCGCTGTGGCGGATCGATCAAGCCCCAGCCGCACCTACGCAGAATGAAAAAATTGCCATAAGCTCTGAGAGCCGGCTCGGTTGGGCCACAGGCGGAGGGCGGGATGGACGACGGCTGGCCTCGGTTGGGGTTTTGTTGCCTTCGCGCGCTGCGCTGACACGCCAGCCCGCATGCCCTCCGGTACCGCACCTGATCCTATCGACAACAAGCCAACGGGAAGGCGGAAGCTGATCGCCGTCGTCTATGCCGACATGGTCGGCTACAGCCGTCTCATTGGTTCGGACGATGTCGGAACGCTCGCTCGGCTGCAGGCGCTGCGCAGCCGTGTGTTTGACCCGGCGATCTCGGAGCATGACGGTAGAGTCGTCCAGACCGGTGGTGATTCACTGCTCATCGTGTTCGACATCATAGAAGGCGCGGTGCGCTGCGCCGTGAAGGTCCAGCAGCAGGTTCCGGATCACAATGAGGACCGTGCTCCGGATAGTGCCATTCGCTTCCGCATCGGGATCGACATCGGCGACGCGATTGCCGACGGAACTGATCTGCACGGCGATGGTGTGATCATCGCGGCCCGGCTGCAGGCCGAATGCCCGGCAGGCGGCGTCTGCGTGTCACGGGCGGTGCGCGACCATGTGCATGATCGGCTCGATTTGGCCTTCGAGGCGTTGGGGCCGCTTGAACTGAAGAACGTCGCTCGTCCGGTGGAGGCATTCGTGCTGCAGCCGGCTGCGGCACCTCGTGTGTCTCGGTCCGCCAGAGCATTGCTCGGGGGTAATGCAGCGGAAGCCCTGCCGTTGCCGGATCGGCCCTCGATCGCTGTCCTCGCGTTCACCAACATGAGCGGCGATCCCGAGCAGGAGTATTTTTCCGACGGCATTGCCGACGACATCATCACCGAACTGTCGCGCGTACGCTGGCTGTTCGTTATCGCGCGCAATTCGAGCTTTGCCTACAAGCGCACTGCGATCGACGTAAAGCGGATCGGTCGCGAACTCGGCGTACGCTATGTGCTGGAAGGCAGCGTGCGTCGCAGCGGTGAGCGGATTCGAGTCAACGCGCAGCTCATCGATGCGGAAACCGGCAACCATATCTGGGCCGACCGATATGACCGCAACCTGACCGATGTCTTCGCGGTGCAGGACGAAATTACGCTTGCAGTCACCAGGTCCATTGGACCGGCCGTTGATGATGCCGAACAACGGCGAGCACTTCGCAAGCCACCAGCCAAACTTGGCGCCTGGGAATTGTATCAACGAGGCATTTGGCATCTCTCGCGAGTCAGATTGGAGGATGGCCCGGCGGCCCGTGAGTTCTTCAATCGAGCCCTCGACCTCGACCCGGGGCTCGCCGCCGCCCATACGGCACTGGCAATTCTATTTGCTCGCGAAGGCGCGTTGCACGCCACGCGTCCACCCTTGGAAGCAATGCGCTTCGCAGGCGATGAGGCGCAGAAGGCTCTTGAACTCGACTCGACCGATGCCGACGCACACGCCATTCGCGCTATGTCCGTAGGCGGCCTCGGGAATTTTGCAGCGGGCTTCGATAACGCCGAGCGGGCACTATCGATGAACCCGAATTGCGCCATGGCTCACCACTCCAAGGGTTGGCTACAGATCTTCACCGGCCAACCTACTGAAGGACGGCAGGCGATCCTGTGGGGGATTCGGCTTGATCCACGCCGAGCGTCCTACTTGATGGTGCGCATCCATATCGTGGTGAGTTACTACCTAGAAGGCGACTATGAGACGACTGTTGTCGAAGCGTCGCGACTGATTGCTGATCATCCGGACTATCCCCTTGCCTATCGCTGGCTTGCTGCGGCACTGGGCCAGCTTGGCCGGAGCGACGAGGCTCGAGCTGCGATGGATAAGGCGATCGCGATCGCTCCCGATGTGTTCCGCCTGTATGTGGGCCAGCGTGTGCCGTGGATGAGTGAGGCTGCTTACGACCACATGATGGACGGGCTGCGAAAGGGCGGCTGGCGGCGGACAAGCGAACAACGGACTATGTGATCCTTCACTTCTCACGGCGCGGCGGCCACGACGTGTGCCCGCCAAAGTTCCTGTTCTGGTTTGGCAGGAGAGCAGCTCCATGACGAAATCAGATGAAGGGAAACAACCAGCGCAAATCCCCGGCGATGCCGAATCCCCGCCAAGAGGCGAGACCGATCCGACCGCCGAGCGCGCTGTGCGGCAAATCGACGCCACCGAGCCAGTGCCAAGCGGACAGAAGGAGTCCAGCCGCAAACCGTCGTAAGGGTGCTCAACCCAAGTGGTGGCAGAGCATCTGACCTGACGCGACTGGTCGAGACGATTCGCTGGCTGGCGATGCTCGCCGCCATAGTGCTGCTGATCTGGCTGCTGTCTGATATCGTCCTGGTCGTCTTCATGGCGGTGCTGGTCGCAGTCATGCTGCGCGGCGCCGCGGACTGGGCCGCCGACCACACCGGCATCTCGCAACGGGCCATGCTTGCCTTGGTCAGCGTGTCGGTCATCGCTCTGCTGGCGGGGTTTTTCTACTACGTCGGCCCGCGCCTTGTCGCACAATCGCACGCACTATGGGGACGACTGCGCGAGACTATGGAGCAGATTCGCCTGATCTATGGTGATACGCCATGGGGCAAGGCGCTGTTGAATGATCTCTCGCCACCGGAGGCGGTGCAGAGTCACATCGCCAGCTACGCAGGCACGGTCGCATCTGCAACGTTCGGCGGCACGCTCACCGGTTTCGCTCTGATCATAACCGCCCTCTACTTCGCGATATCGCCCGAGTTGTATGTCGGTGGCCTCGTCCGCCTGTTCCCGCATCGCCACCGTCCGCTGGCGCGTTCGATCGTGGAGCGGATCGGGCTTACCCTGCGACTTTGGTCGCTTGGTCAGCTGATCGACATGGCGGTAGTGGCAGTGCTGACCGGTATCGGCCTTACCGTCCTCGGCATTCCGCTTGCGTTGGCACTGGCGGTGCTGGCCGGGCTGTTCACCTTCGTCCCGTATTTCGGCGCGATCGCTGCTGCAATTCCCGCGGTTCTGGTCGCCTTCACCATAAGCTGGCAGAAGGCGGTGTGGGTGATTGCGATCTTCGTGGTGGCCCACACCGTGGAAGGCTACGTCGTCGCCCCGATCGTCCAGCGCAACACCGCTCATCTGCCACCGGCCTTGACCATCCTGTCGATGACCATCCTTGGCACAATCTTCGGACCGCTGGGTGTCATCCTTGGCACACCGGTTTGCGCCGCCCTGCTGGTGCTGGTCCAACAAGCCTATGTCGGCGCGGTGCTCGGTGACGATGCGTCGGTCGAGCCATAGTTGGTTGCGTCTGAAAGTAGCATCGGTCCATGCCGGCTACAGCGTTTGCCATCTCGCAAAACCGCTTGGTAGGCTTGCATCACACACGTGCCGCTCTGGGGAGGAGCAATGAGTCAGACGATTGAACGACAGACGATGCGTAAGGTGTATATGCGGCTGCTGCCGCTCGCCATGATCGTCTACTTCTTCTGCTATCTCGACCGTATCAACGTCAGCTTCGCCGCATTGCAGATGAACGCGGACATCGGGCTGACCGCCGCCGCCTACGGGCTCAGCTCCACGGCATTCTACATCGGCTACTGCCTGTTCGAAGTGCCCAGCAACGTGATCCTCGACAAGGTGGGCGCGCGAATTTGGATCGCGCGGATCATGATCACCTGGGGAATTTGTTCCGGCGCGACTGCATTCGCCACGGGGCCGATCAGCTTCCTGACCATCCGGCTGTTGCTCGGACTTGCCGAGGCCGGACTGTTCCCCGGCATCGTGCTGCTGTTCACCTATTGGTTCCCCGACCATCATCGAGCGCGCATCGTGTCGAGCTTCACGCTGGCACTGCCGATTTCGGTCGCACTCGGGGCTCCGGTCTCCACCGCGATCCTGGGACTCGATGGCTGGCTGGGCTACGCCGGCTGGAAATGGATCTTCCTGCTCGAGGCGGCGCCCACGGTGCTGATCGGCGTCTTCGTGCTGTTCGCGCTGACCGATAAACCCGCCAATGCCAGCTGGCTGAACAGTACCGAGAAAGAGTGGCTCATCAGTACGCTCGAGCACGAACGCCGGGCCGTCGAAGCCGCCCGCAAATACAGCATGTGGGAAACGCTGGTGAATCCGAAGATACTGTTGCTGTCGCTGAACTACCTGGGGATCGTCACCGCAAGCCTTGGTCTTCTGCTGTTCGTGCCTCAGATCATCAAGTCGCTCGGCACCTCGAACATGGGTGCGGGCTTCGGCACGACGCTTACCTATGTGTGCGGGGCGATCAGCATGCTGGCCTGGGGCTGGATCTCTGACCGGATGGGCGAACGGCGCTGGAACCTGTTCTGGGCCTGCACGCTGGCAACCGCCGGCCTCGTGCTGGCCGGCATGACCATGGGGAGCTGGTGGTCACTGGTCGGCATGTGCCTCGCTGCAGCGGGTTTCTACGGCACCAAGGGCCCGTTCTGGTCGATGCCGTCGATGATGCTAACCGGCGCCGCGGCGGCGGCTGGCATTGCCTACATCAACTCGATTGGCAACGTGGGCGGCGCGGTGGGACCCGCACTGGTGGGCTGGATCAAGGACGTGACCGGCAGCTATTCCGGCGGCCTCTACGGCCTCGCCGCGTTCACCGGTGTCTCGGCGCTGATTGCCGCCTTCGCCTTGCACATCCCGCGCCAGGTGCCGGTGCCCGGCCGTGTGAGCGTCGCGGCCGAGTAGCGCGCGACGGCGCTTGACGTCCGGCCCGTCCGGCCGCCATCTGAAGCAATGTCAGACGGCCGGACGGCCGCTGCCGCCGCAAGGCGGTAGAGGAAAGTCCGGGCTCCACGGGAATACGGTGCCGGATAACGTCCGGCGGGGGCGACCCCAGGGAAAGTGCCACAGAAAATAAACCGCCCGCGCAAGCGCCGTAAGGCAGCCCGCGGGCAAGGGCGAAACGGGGCGGCAAGAGCGCACCGCGCGCCTGGCAACAGGGGCGGCATGGCAAACCCCACCGGGAGCAAGACCGAATAGGGACGACAGCGCCACAGGCGCAGGAGCATTCCCGCTCCGTCGTCCGGGTGGGTCGCGTGAGGCGCACCGCAAGGCGCGTCCTAGAGGAATGGCCGTCGCGCACCACAACGGTGCGGACAGAACCCGGCTTACAGGCCGTCTGGCATTTCGTCCCCACATCGATCCACAGGAACAAAAGCATAACAAATACCCCCTTAACCCGCTGATACCTTGACAAAATCCCCGGCTGTGGGGAGCAATTGCACTTGCCGCCCACAATCGCCCATGCTATCCCATGTCATCCCAAACAGGCTGGCGCAGAGGGGCGTCGGGCCGGAAAGGCACCAGGCACGGATGGCGAGCTTTCTTGGCACCCACCAGAACAGGTTGGACGCCAAGGGCCGCGTCTCTGTCCCGGCCTCGTTCCGCACCGCGCTGCGCTCGCGCGATGACAACAACGGCACGCATCTCGTGCTGCGGCCCTCGCATCAGCATCGGTGCATAGAAGCCTGGCCAACCGTTGAATTCGAAGCGCTGGCCCAGCCATTGAACCGACTCGATTTGTTCAGTCAGGCTCATGATGACCTGGCAGCGTCGCTTTACTCCGATGCTTTTCCGGTCGAAGCCGACAAGGAAGGTCGAATCCTCCTGCCCGATAACCTCGTCAGCTATGCCGGACTTGGCGAGACCGTCGTGTTCATGGGTCTCGGCCGCATCTTTCAGATCTGGGAACCGGAAGCGGCCGAGCGTCGACGTGCCGAGGCGCGCGAGCGGACAAGGACCCATGGACTCACGCTGCCCGGGAACGGTTCGCAATGAACCACATTCCCGTCATGTTGCCGGATGTCGTTCGCCTGATCTCCCCGCAGGCCGGGGGCGTTTATCTCGACGGCACGTTCGGCGGTGGCGGATATACGGCGGCGTTGCTCGAAGCGGCCCCCTGCACGGTCTGGGCGATCGACCGCGATCCCGAGGCGATCGCGCGTGGTGCCGCGCTCGCCGCCCGATATTCCGGCCGGCTGCACCTGATCCAGGGTCAGTTCGGTGCCATGCTGGCGCTGCTTGCCGAGAGCGGAGTCACCGCGCTGGACGGCATCATGCTGGATCTCGGCGTCTCGTCGTTCCAGCTCGATGACCCGGCGCGCGGCTTTTCGTTCCGCACCGACGGCCCGTTGGACATGCGCATGAGCCGTAGTGGCCGGACGGCGGCTGACCTGGTGAATACGCTGCCGGAACGCCAGCTGGCGGATCTGCTGTTCGAGTTGGGCGAAGAGCGTGCGTCGCGCCGCATCGCCCGCGCAATCGTGGCCGCCCGCACCGAGGCGCCGATCACCACAACAGGCCGCCTCGCTGCCATCATCCGCGGCGTCTTGCCGCCCGACCGCTCCGGCATCGACCCGGCAACGCGCAGCTTCCAGGCGCTGCGCATCAGCGTGAATGACGAACTCGGCGAGATCGCGCGCGCGTTGACCCAGGCAAGCGAGTTGTTGGCGCCCGGCGGCCGCCTCGTCGTGGTCTCTTTCCATTCGTTGGAAGACCGCATCGTCAAGCGCTTCATGACCGAGGCGGCGGGTCGCGCGCCGGCACCGTCGCGGCACGATCTGCGAGGCCTTGCAGCGCGTCCGACGCCACGCTTCCGTCTGCTCGCCGCCCGCCCGCTTCGCCCTGCCGCCGCCGAGACAGCAGCCAATCCGCGCGCCCGAAGCGCGCGGCTGCGTGCGATCGAGCGCCTCGCCGCATGATCCGCCCCTTCACCTTGGTCTGTCTTGTGCTGGCTTGCGGATCGGGCCTGTATCTCTATCAGGCCAAGCACCGCGTGCAGGGGCTGGATCATGCGATCGAGAAGACCGTCCGCGATACCAACGAGCGGCGCGAGCGCATTCGCATTCTGCACGCCGAGTGGACACTGCAGAACGACCCGCAACGCCTGCAGATCCTGGCGGATCAGTTTCTGGCACTGAAAACGGTTGCCCCCGGGCAATTCACCAGCCTGGCTGAACTGGACAATCGACTGCCGCCAGTGCCGTCGCCCGAGGCGGCAAATCCGCTGCCTGCGCCGCCCTCACCACCGGCAGCCGATACGCCGCCACCGGAAGAGCCCAAGCCAGTGCCGGTAGCCGTCAGCAAGCCGCCGCCGCTCCCGCCGCCGGTTGCCGTGCCGCCCAGACCTGCACCAGTGGTGGCAGCAGCCTCACCGCCACCCCACCCGGCAGAGCGCGAGCATGAACACGAACCCGAGCGCAAGCCGCCGCCCTCGCCACCGCCGCGTCCGGTCATCGCGGACACGCGCACGCCGGTGCGGGCGGCGCCGGTGCCGACGCGCCCAGTGCTCGCCGCCGAAGTATCGCGCCCGCCGCCGTCTGCTGTCAGCACCGGCTCGGCCCTGGGCATGGCACGCAGCGCCACATCGCTGCCGCGCCCGATGCCCGTCACTGCGTCGCAGTGGGTCTCCAACGGCAACGGTGGAGGCTGATGATGGCCGACACGCCGCCGGCAAATTCGATCCCGCGCGAAACCCCGGCGTGGCGTCGCGGTGCCGCCGCCGGCGATGCCGTCCCGCGCATCGAAATGGTGCGCGTTACCCAACCGGATCTGCAGCGTCGGGGGGCGCTGGAGAAGACCCGCGGCCGTCTCGTCTATGCCGCGTTCGGCTTCGGCCTGTTGTTTCTTGCAGTGATCGCCAAGCTGACCGACGCGACGATCCTGCAGCCGCTCGCGCCGCACCGGCCGGAGAAATCGATCGAAGCGCTGTTCACTGCACCGAAGCAGGTCAATTCAACGATGGCCGCCTCGCAGCGTGCCATGATCACCGACCGTAACGGCCAGATCCTCGCAATCTCGTTGCCGACAGTCGCAGTGTTCGCCGATCCGCGGCAAATCATCGATCCGGCCGAAGCCGCTCACCGGTTGAAGCAGGTGCTACCGCGGCTGAACGAGGATGAGGCCCGCGGTCGCCTGTCTGACACCAACCGACAGTTCGTCTACCTGGAGCGCCAGATCACCCCACGCGAACAACTGGCCATCAACAATCTGGGTATTCCCGGCATCGATTTTCGCCCGACCGAGCAACGCCACTATCCGATGGGCCGCACCGCATCGCAGGTGCTGGGCGGCACCGACGTCGACGAACACGGCGTCGCAGGAGTGGAAAAATACTTTGATCGCCGCCTGTTCGACGACAACACGCCGCTGCGACTGTCGCTCGATGTGCGCGTTCAGGCGGTGGTGCGCGACGAACTTTCCAAGGCGATCGAATTCTTCCAGGCGATCGGCGGCTGCGGCATTGTCATGGATGTACGCACGGGCGAGGTGCTGGCCATGGTCAGTCTCCCCGACTACGACGCCAACGACTATCGAAAGGCGAAAGACGACCAGAAGTTCAATCGTACGGTCACCGGCATGTACGAGCCAGGCAGCACCTTCAAGCTGCAGACCGCGTCGATGGCGCTGGACTCCGGCATCGTGCACATCTGGGACAAGTTCGACGCCGCGCACAATATCCACATCGGCCGGTTCACCATCAGCGACTTCGAGGGCAAGCACCGGATCCTGTTTCTGCCGGAGGTGCTTGCCTACTCCTCCAACCTTGGCGCGGCGCGGATCGCTGAAACAGTTGGTGGCGAGCGTCAGCGGAACTGGCTCCGGAGCATGGGGATGTTCGGCCGGGTCGGCATCGAACTGCCGGAGGCGGGATTGCCGATCATCCAGCCGGCATCGGCCTGGAAAGAGATTGTCACGATGACCGTGGCGTTCGGCCACGGCATCTCGGTCTCGCCGCTGCACGTGGTTCGCGGTACGGCCGCGGTGGCCACCGGGATCCTGCAACGTCCCACCATCGTCGCGCTGCCAGCCGGCGATCGGCCTCCGGCGGGCGTCCCGGTGATGGCGCCGGCCATATCGGACACCATGCGTAGGCTGATGCGCCTGGTGGTCACCGACGGGTTTGGCAAACAGGCAGAGGTTGCCGGCTATTATCCGGGCGGCAAGACGGGCACCGCCGAAAAGGTCGGCAAGCACGGCTACAAGCGCGGGTTCAAGGAGAATTTCAACGTTGCGGCGTTCACCAGCGTGTTCCCCATGAACGCGCCACGCTATGCCGTCTACATGATGGTCGACGAGCCGCACGGCAACAAAAGCACCTACGGCTACTCCACGGCAGGCTGGGTCGCCGCGCCCGCCGCTGGCCGGGTGATCGCGCGTGTCGCGCCGATGCTGGGCATGTTGCCAGACATTCAGGATGCGCCGCAGATCAACCAGGCACTCTACATTCCGTTGCAGCCCGCCCGCCCGGCCCCCGTCCCGCATGCGCCGGTGACTGCATCTACCCCTCCTGCCCCGGCGCCGCGGCCCGTTCTCACGGTGCCGGTCAGTCCATTGGCGCCGGCACATCCGATAGCGCGTGACCCTCGCCGTGAAGCTGCGCTGCCCTCTGCGCCGTCCGCCGCACCGGCCGCTCCTTCCCTTGCGGCTCGCTGAGATCATGCGCCCGGTCCAGGCAGTTTCTGGCGGTCTCGACATCGCTGGCGTCACCGCCGACAGCCGTCGCGTCGCGCCAGGCTTTCTGTTTGCCGCTCTGCCAGGCAGCCATGAGGATGGCCGCCGCTACATTGCCGATGCCGTGTCGCGCGGCGCGGTCGCCGTACTGGCGCCGGAGGGGACCAGCTGGCCGCCCGGGGTGCCACCGCGTCCGCTGCTGCAGGATCCGGAGCCGCGTCGCCGCCTGGCTCAGGTTGCCGCGGCGCTCGCCGGCGTGCAGCCGCGCGTCCTGGTGGCGGTCACCGGCACCAACGGCAAGACCAGCACGGTGGAGTTCCTGCGCCAGCTATGGGCGGCCAACGGCCGGCCAGCCGCCAGTCTGGGCACCCTGGGACTGATCGCGCCGGGCTTCGATCCGGGGCCGGGCCTGACGACGCCCGATCCGGTGAGCCTGGCCGAAACCCTTGCCGAGATTGCCCGCGCCGGCATCCAGCACGCGGCGATGGAGGCGTCCTCGCACGGGCTGGACCAGTTCCGCCTGGACGGTGTGCGCCTGACCGCCGGAGCGTTCACCAACCTTACGCGCGATCACCTGGACTATCACGGCTCGCTGGACGCCTATCGCCAGGCGAAGCTGCGCCTGGTCGCTGAACTGCTGCCCGCGGGCGCGCCGGTGGTCGTCAGCAGCACCATGGACTCGGCAACGCTGTCGGTTCTGGCTGATGTCGCCGCGCGGCGCCGTCTCGACCTGCGCACCGTCGGCGAGGCCGGACGGGCGATCCGGATCGTTTCCGCGCAGCCGCGCCCGGACGGTCAGCTCCTGCGCCTGGATGCAGCAGGCATCCGGCGCGAGGTCATGCTGCCGTTGCCGGGCCGCTTCCAGGCGGACAATGCCTTGGTCGCCGCCGCGCTCGCCATGGCCGTGGGCGAGCGTGACGTGCTGGACCAGCTGTCGGCGCTGCAAGGTGTGCGAGGCCGCCTGGAGCTCGCGGCGAGGCTCCCCAGCGGGGCCGTTGTCTACGTCGATTACGCCCACACTCCGGATGCGCTGGAGCGTCTGCTGCTCGCGCTGCGCCCGCATACGGCCGGGCGGCTGCACGTGGTGTTCGGCGCGGGTGGCGACCGCGACCGCGGCAAGCGGCCGCTGATGGGCGCCGCCGCCGCGCGCCTGGCCGATGTGGCGATCGTGACCGACGACAATCCGCGCAGCGAAGATCCGGCGGACATCCGTGCCGCCATTCTTGCCGCCTGTCCCGGTGCGCGCGAGGTTGGCGATCGCAGGCGCGCCATCGCCGAGGCGCTGAATGGCCTGGGACCTGGGGACGTGCTGGCTGTCGCCGGCAAGGGCCACGAGCAGGGCCAGACAATCGGCAGCACCGTCATCCCGTTCGACGACGTGGACGTGGTGCAGCGGCTGGTCGGCGCATGACCACGCTCTGGACCGCGCAGGATATGCTGGAGGCGACCGGCGGCAGGATGGATACGCCGTTCGCCGCCACCGGCGTGTCGATCGACACCCGGACGTTGCACGAGGGCGATCTCTTCATCGCCTTGCAGGGCGACAGCGGCGATGGCCACGCCTTCGTCGCCGAAGCGCTGGCGAAGGGCGCGGCGGGTGCCATGGTGCATCGCACTGTGTCAGGCGTCAGTCCGCTGCTGCAGGTCGATGACACACTCGCCGGCCTGCAGCGTCTCGGGGGCTGCGCGCGACAGCGCTTCAGCGGCCGGCTGGTCGCGGTCACCGGCAGCGTCGGCAAGACCACGACCAAGGAGATGTTGCGGACGGTGCTGTCGTCGCTCGGGCGCACCCACGCCGCCGTCGCGTCCTACAACAACCACTGGGGCCTGCCGCTGACCCTGGCGCGCACGCCGTTGGACGCTGAGTACTGCGTCGTTGAAATCGGCATGAACCACGCCGGCGAGATTGCCCCGCTCGCACATCTTGCACGGCCGCATGTCGCGGTGATCACCGCAGTGGAGAAGGCGCATATCGGCTTCCTTGGTTCGCTCGAGGCGATCGCCGACGAGAAGGCGGCCATCCTGGACGGTTTGCAGCCCGGTGGTGTCGCGGTGCTGCCGTCGGACACCCCGCTTCTGCCGCGCCTGCGCGGCGCCGCCGGCGAGGCGCGTATCGTGACCTTCGGCATGGCGTCCGATGCAGATGTGCGTCTCGTGCACCTGTCGATGGATGCCGAGGGCAGCGATGTCACCGCAGAATTCGCCGGCGAGCGGCTGCGCTTCCGTCTGCACGCACCCGGGCGGCATATGGTGATGAACGCGCTTGCCGCGATCGCCGCCGCCGCAATGCTGGCGGATGCCGCGCCCCAGCGCATCCTTCACGCGCTGGAAGAATTTGCGCCGGTGGCAGGTCGTGGCGCGCGGCGGAAAATCGATGTTCCCGGCGGTGCAGCGCTGCTGCTGGACGAGAGCTACAATGGCAATCCGGCATCGATGCGTGCGGCGCTTGCCGTGCTCCGCCTGCAGCCCGCGCGGCGCCGCGTCGCCGTTCTCGGCGACATGCTGGAGCTTGGTGACGCCGCGCCTACCGAACACAATTCGCTTGCCGCCGATGTCGCCGCGGCCACCGACTCGCTGTTCGCCTGCGGACCGCTGATGCGGGGTCTGTACGACGCTGTCCCAGAGCCGATCCGCACCGCTTATGCCGCCGACTCCGCCGCGCTGGCCCCCATGGTGGCTCGGGCCATCGCGCCGGGCGACGCGGTCCTGATCAAGGGCAGTCTCGGCAGCCGGATGAAGCTGGTCGTCGATGCCCTGCACTCTCATGCAAAGGCTGCCTGATGCTGTACGAACTAGTGCGGCCATTTGCCAACCAGTTCATCCTGTTCAACCTGTTTCGCTACATCACGTTCCGCTCGGGTGCCGCCTGCCTCACAGCATTGGTGGTCAGTTTCATCCTTGGCCCGCCCTTGATTCGCTGGCTGAAGTCGAAGCAGACCAACGGTCAGCCGATCCGTGATGACGGCCCGGAACGTCATCTGATCGAGAAGAAGGGCACGCCGACCATGGGCGGCGTGCTGATCCTGTTCGCGCTGACGATCTCCACGCTGCTCTGGGTCGATCTGCGCAATGCCTATGTCTGGGCAGTGCTCTTTGTCACGCTGAGCTACGGCGCACTGGGCTTTGCCGACGACTACCGGAAGCTGGCGCGACAGAACCACAAGGGCATCTCGCCGCGCGCCAAGCTGCTCGCACAGATGCTGATCGGCTTCGTCGCAGGCGTCTGGCTGATGCTGCTGACCAAAGGCGATCTGGCGACATCGCTGACCATACCCGTGTTCAAGGACGTGCTGATCCCACTCGGCATCATGTTCCCGCTGTTTGCGATGTTGGTGATGCTCGGCGCGTCCAATGCGGTGAACCTCACCGACGGCCTGGATGGCCTTGCCATTGTGCCGACCATCATCTGCGCCGGCGTATTCGCGCTGATCGCCTATCTTGTCGGCAACCGGATCTTCGCCGACTACCTGCAGCTCAACCCGGTGCCCGGAGTTGGCGAACTGCCGGTGTTCTGTGCTGCTCTGATCGGCGCGGGTCTTGGCTTCCTGTGGTTCAACGCGCCGCCCGCCGCGGTCTTCATGGGCGATACCGGATCGCTTGCACTGGGCGGCGCGCTAGGCGCCGTCGCCGTCGCGACCAAGCACGAGATCGTGCTGATGATCACCGGCGGTCTGTTCGTGGTGGAGACTGTCTCGGTCATCATCCAGGTGTTCTGGTACAAGCGCACAAAGCGGCGCATCTTCCTGATGGCACCGCTGCACCATCACTTCGAAAAGAAGGGCTGGTCCGAGCCGACCATCGTCATCCGCTTCTGGATCATCTCCATGATCCTGGCGCTCGTCGGTCTGGCGACGCTGAAGATCCGATGATTCACCTGTCGCCATTGCAGCGAATCGTGCGGCTCCGCTTCCCTGTGTGTTGCTCGACGGCGGGATCAGCCTGATGCCAACCCTCTCGCGCGCCGATAACTCGATCCTGGGCCGCTGGTGGTGGACAGTGGATCGTTGGACGCTGGGCGCAATCGGCGTACTGATCGGCGTCGGCTATATCATGATGCTAGCGGCGAGCCCCGCCGTTGCGGAACGGATTGGCTCCTCGCGAGACATCTTCCTCCTCAAGCAGGTGTTCTTTCTTGCCGCCGCCGGCGCGGTCGTGGTCGCCGTGTCGCTGCTGTCCCCTCGCAGCATCCGGCGCATGGCGATCATCGGCTGCATCATCGCGCTGGCGCTGACCGTCGCGACGATGTTCATCGGCGTCGAGATCAAAGGTGCACGCCGCTGGATCGCGCTGCCGGGCCTGTCGGTGCAGCCGTCAGAATTCCTCAAGCCGTGTTTCGCCGTCGTCGCTGCCTGGTTGATCGGTGAGGGCCACCGCTCGCCGCGCTTTCCGGGCAAGCTGCTGGCGATCGCCATCTTCGCGATGATTGCACTGCTGCTGAAGTCGCAGCCGGACGTCGGCATGCTGGCGGTGATATCGGCGGTGTTCTTTGCCCAGCTCTACATCGACGGCCTGAACCTGTTCCTGGTGGCCATATTGGTGATCGGTGCTGTGGCCGGCGGCATAGGCGCCTACACGGTCTTCCCGCATGTGCAGCGACGCGTTGAGGCGTTCCTGCATCCTGGCAACGGCATCGGCACCGATTATCAGCCGCGCACCGCGCTTGAGGCGTTCGGCAACGGCGGACTGCTCGGCCGTGGGCCGGGTGAGGGCCATGTGAAGGACGTGCTGCCTGACGCGCACGCGGACTTCGTCTTTGCGGTTGCCGGTGAAGAGTTTGGCATGATCGTCTGTCTGATCATCATCGCGGTGTTCTGCTTCATCGTCATGCGCGGATTGCTGCGGCTGTTGAAGGAGCAGGACCTGTTCGTGGTGCTGTCCTGTACCGGCCTGGTCACCGGTTTCGGCCTGCAAGCATTCATCAACATGGCCTCGTCGCTGCAGCTCATTCCCACCAAGGGCATGACATTGCCGCTGATTTCCTACGGTGGGTCTTCAGCGCTGGCCGTCGCACTCGGCATGGGCATGCTGCTGGCGCTGACCAGGCGCCGGCACCATGCGGACGCGCCATGAGAGGCCCCGCGGTCCTGCCGATCGTCATCGCTGCCGGCGGCACCGGCGGTCATTTCTTCCCGGCTGAAGCGTTGGCAAGCGAACTGCTATCGCGCGGCCGTCGCGTTGCGTTGATGACCGACGCGCGCTCCGGTGCACTGCAGAGTCCGGTGTTCGCCGGCCTCGAACGGTTTGTCATCCGCGGTGCCGGCATCGCCGGACGTGGCGCATGGCGCGCCGGCAAGGCGAGTGTGGCGCTGGCTGGCGGTGTGTTGCAGGCGCGGCGCATTCTCGCGCGCATCAACGCCGGCGTTGTGATTGGCTTTGGCGGATACCCAAGTGTCGCCCCGGTGCTGGCGACACGCCTGATGCGCCCGCGCCCCGCGGTGATCCTGCATGAGCAGAACGCCGTGCTTGGCCGTGCCAATCGCTTCCTGGCGAGCTGTGCAGACTTTTTGGCGCTCAGTTTCGCGACGACGACGCGCGTGCCCAAGGTGGCAACCATGGTAACCGGCAATCCGGTGCGTCCTGCGGTCGCAGCGCTTGCGGGAACAAGTTACGTGCCACCACACGACGCCATTCGCCTTCTGGTGCTTGGTGGCTCGCTGGGCGCGCGCGTGTTCAGTGACATCGTACCGGCAGCGCTCGCATCGCTGTCAGACGATCTGCTGTTGCGGATCAGGATCACCCAGCAATGTCGCCCCGAAGATCTGGATCGGGTGCGTGCGACCTATGACCTCGCTGGTGTTGACGCTGAGTTGTCTCCGTTCTTTCCGGACGTCGCCGAGAGGCTTGCATCAGCGCATCTGGTGATTGCGCGCGCCGGCGCATCCACCGTCGCCGAGCTGGCGATTGCCGGACGGCCGGCGATCCTGGTGCCGTTGCCTGGTGCGATCGACAACCATCAGGTGGCGAATGCGCGCGCGCTCGTCGAGGCGCGCGGCGCATCGATGATCGCGCAGCGCGACCTCGCGCCCGAGACGCTGCGCGACCGGCTCGCTGCTTTATTGGCTCAGCCCGAGTTGCTGAACCACGCCGCTCTCGCCGCGCGCACGATCGCGCGCCCGGACGCCGCGGCGCGTTTGGCGGATCTGGTGGAGGAATTCATGCCGCAGGAGGCCAAGCCATGACCGAAGGCGCTACCCTGTGAGAGCCCTCCCACTTTCCATCGGCACGATCCATTTCGTCGGCATCGGCGGCATCGGCATGTCGGGCATCGCCGAAGTGCTGCACAATCTCGGCTACTCGGTGCAAGGCAGTGACATCGCCGAGTCGGCGAATGTTCGTCGGCTGCGCGAGACGGGCATTCCGGTCGCGATCGGCCACGACGCGGCAAACCTGGGCGGTGCTCAGGTCGTGGTCGTGTCATCGGCGGTGAAGCCGGACAATCCGGAAGTTGCCATGGCGCGCGGGCGGCTGATTCCGGTGGTGCGTCGCGCCGAGATGCTGGCCGAGTTGATGCGACTGAAATGGTCGGTGGCGATCGGCGGCACGCATGGCAAGACCACCACCACCAGCCTGATCGCCGCGGTGTTGGAAGCCGCGCATCTCGATCCGACGGTGATCAATGGCGGCATCATCAACGCCTATGCCACCAACACACGAATGGGCGCCGGTGACTGGATGGTGGTCGAGGCCGACGAGAGCGACGGCAGCTTCCTACGCCTGCCGGCGGTGATTGCCGTTGTCACCAACATGGACCCCGAACATCTCGACCATTGGGGCACACCCGAGGCGATGGTCGCCGGCTATGACCAGTTCGTCGCCAACGTACCGTTCTACGGCTTCGCCGTGCTGTGCATCGATCATCCCGAAGTGCAGCAGATGATTCCACGCCTGTCGGACCGGCGCATCATCACCTACGGCTTTTCGCCGCAGGCCGACGTGCGCGCGGATCGCATCGTGCCCGACAAGCTTGGCTCGACGTTCGATGTCACGGTCACCGATCGCGCACGTAACCGCTCGCGCAAGCTGGGTCCCTACCGTCTGCCGATGCTTGGCCAGCACAACGTGCAGAACGCGTTGGCCGCTGTTGCCGTCGGCATCGAGATGGAGATCGACGACGACACGCTGCGCGGTGCATTCGCCGGGTTCCGTGGCGTAAAGCGCCGCTTCACCAAGACCGGCGAGTCGGGCGGCATCACGGTGATCGACGACTACGGCCATCACCCGGTGGAGATCGCGGCCGTGCTGAAGGCGGCGCGCCAGGCCGGCGCGCGCAATGTGATCGCGGTGGTGCAGCCGCATCGGTTCAGCCGTCTGCATTCGCTGTTCAACGAGTTCTGCACCTGCATGAACGACGCAGGCACGGTCATCGTCGCCGATGTGTACCCAGCCGGTGAAGCACCGATCGAAGGCGTCAACCGCGATGCACTGGTGGACGGCCTACGTGCACGCGGACATCGCAGCGTCGTGCCGTTGCCGTCGCCGGTGCGTCTCGCCGAGATGATCTACGCCATCGCCAAGCCCGGCGACTTCGTCGTCTGTCTCGGCGCCGGCAACATCACCCAATGGGCCGCTGCACTGCCGGGTGAACTGTCTGATCTGCAGAACCGGCGTATCGCCGGGAGCGCCGCATGAACCACCACCCCAGCAGGATTCCCCCTCCCCTCGCGGGAGGGGGTCAGGGGGAGGGGGCGCTGGCGCTGCCACCGCTACGCGGTCGCGTTCAAGCAAACGCGCCGCTGGCGCCGTTCACCTGGTTCCGTGTCGGTGGGCCTGCCGAGATGCTGGTGCGTCCGGCCGACGAGATAGATCTTGCACAGTTCCTGCGTGCACTGCCGATCGACATCCCGGTGCATGTGATCGGCGCCTGCTCGAACCTGATCATCCGCGACGGTGGGCTGCCTGGTATTGTGATCCGCCTGGCGCGCGGTTTCGGCGCGATCACAGTCGGAACCGACGGCGTGATTGCCGGCGCCGCTGCGCTCGACGTGACCGTGGCAGAACACGCCGCCGCCGCTGGTCTGACCGGATTGGAGTTTCTCTCCGGCATTCCTGGCAGCATCGGCGGCGCCGTGGTGATGAACGGCGGCGCTTACGGCGGCGATATCGCATCTTGCCTTGAGTGGGCGGACATCGTGACGCGCACCGGCGCGCAGCGGCGCATGACAGCCGCGGATCTCGCGTTCGCCTATCGCCACTCGCGTCTGCCGCAAGGTGCTGTCGTGGTACGTGCCCGGCTGCGTGCACAACCTGGCAAACCGGCCACGATCGCTGCGCGCATGGCTGAGATCTTCACCGCACGTGAGGCGTCGCAACCGGTTCGCGCACGGACCGGAGGATCGACCTTCCGCAATCCGCCTGACATGAAGGCATGGGAACTCATAGACACCACCGGCTGTCGTGGACTGACGCGCGGCGGCGCCCAGGTATCCGAGAAGCACTGCAATTTCCTGATCAATACCGGCACCGCCACCGCCGGCGACCTTGAAGGTCTCGGCGAAGAGATCCGCCGCCGTGTGCACGATGCAACCGGCGTAACCCTCGAGTGGGAAATCCACCGCATCGGCGTTCCCGACCCATCACTCCCCCTCCCCTCGCGGGAGGAGCCTGCCCCGGACGTGATCCGGGGGGACAGGGGGAGGGGGCAATCCATCCCATGACTCGCGTCGCAGTACTCTACGGCGGCATCTCCGCTGAATGCGAAGTCAGCCGTTCAACCGGAATGCAGGTGGTCCCCGCATTACGCGAGGCCGGCTTCGAGGTGACACCCGTCGAAGTTGGCGAAGACATCGGCGCGGTCATCGCGGCACTGAACCCGCGCCCCGATGCCGTTTTCAACGCGTTGCATGGCCGGTTCGGCGAAGATGGCGTGATCCAGGGTGTGCTCGACTGGCTTGGCATCCCCTACACACACTCCGGCGTGCGTGCTTCGGCTCTGGCGATGGACAAGGTCGCAGCGAAGACGATCTTCGCCGCTGCCGGCCTGCCGATCGCGCACGGTCGCGTCGTGCTGACCGACGAACTGGCAGAAGCCGATCCGATGCCGCTACCCTACGTGGTCAAGCCAGTCAGCGAAGGCTCGTCGGTCGGCGTTGAAATCATCAAACGTGGCGACAACCGCCGCGCCGAAGTCGCGTGCAACTGGCGCTACGGCAAAGCTGCGCTGGTGGAAGAGTACATCCCAGGTCGCGAACTTACTGTCGGCGTGATGGGCGACCGTGCTCTTGCAGTCACCGAGATCATCGCCGAAGCCGGCGTATTCTATGACTACGAATCCAAGTACGGTGACGGCGGCTCGCGCCATATCATCCCCGCGCGCGTGCATCCGGACATGTACCACCGGGCGCTGGATGTCGCATTGGCAGCGCATCGCGCCCTCGGCTGCCGTGGTGCGACGCGTTGCGACTTCCGCTATGACGACACGAAGGGTGAACCGGGCCGGCTCGTGTTGCTCGAGATCAACACGCAGCCGGGCCTGACGCCGACTTCGCTGCTGCCCGAACAGGCAGCGCATCACGGCATGAATTTCTCGCAGCTATGCGCGTGGATGGTGGAGAACGCGGCATGCCGCGTGTAGCCCGCGGCCCGCGCACATCGGTGAGCGACCGGCCTGGTCGGTTGAAGCTGTTGCTGCGCCGACAGAGGCGACTGCTGCGCCCTGCGGCCTTGGTTGCATCGGTCATACTTGTCGCGGGTCTCGCGCTGGCGGCGGTGCGCTCAAACGCGCCCGGCGGCACGGTGGCCACCCTGCGTGAACGATTTGGCAATGCCACCGCTGCCGCCGGCCTGCGCGTCAATGACGTCGTCATCCAAGGTCGCGCCAACACACCGGAACCTTTGCTGCGGGCCGCGATCGGCGTCGGCAAGGGCGATCCAATTCTTGGCTTCTCGGTCGAGCTGGCGCGTCAGCGCATCGAAACCCTGTCGTGGGTCCAGCACGCCACGGTTGAACGCCGCCTGCCAAGTACCGTGGTGGTCTATCTGCAGGAGCGCCGACCGTTCGCCATCTGGCAGAACCAGGGCAAGTTCGTGCTGATCGATCGCACCGGCCAAGTGGTTGCGAACGAGAACCTGGCAGAGTTCCACCAGTTGCCACTCGTCGTTGGTGCTGGTGCGCCGACGGCTGCTGCCACCCTGCTTGACGCGCTGACCGATCATCCGGATCTGCAGAAGCGCATCACTGCCGCGGTGCGCGTTGGCGAGCGTCGCTGGAACCTGCGCCTCACCAACGGCGCCGATGTGATGCTGCCGGAAGGTCATGAAGCACAGGCGATCGCCCGCCTGATGCAATTGCAGCAGGAGCACGCGCTGCTCGATCGCCCGCTTGCCGCGATCGATATGCGTCTTGGCGATCGCCTCGTTGTGCGGCCGCGCCCTGGCGAGAATAAGCCGACATGAACGACATGTCCCGCCGGGTGCTGACGCCGCCAAATGACACCGATGAGCCAACGCGTCCGCGGCATGGCCGCAGCGGACCATTCGGCGTGCTCGACATCGGCACCACCAAGATCGTTTGTCTAATCGGGCGCACCGAAAGTGATGGCTCGCTGCGCGCACTTGGTTTCGGCTGGCAGAAGGGGCGCGGTATTCGCGGCGGTGGCATCGTCGATCTCGATGCAGCCGAAAAGGCCATCCGTGTTGCGGTTGGCCAGGCCGAAGATATGGCCGATACCCGCCTCCACTCCGTCACCGTGAACCTCACCTGCGGCCAGCCCGAATCGCGACTGTTCAATGTTCAATGGCCGGTTGGCGGTCGCGCGGTGGAAGAACAGGACGTGCGTCGCGTGGTGCACGAGGCGCGCGTACGCGCCGCTTCCGACGGGCGCGAAGTGATCCACGCGCTGCCGCTGACGTTTTCCGTTGATCAAACCGACGGCGTTGCGGATCCTCGCGGATTGTTCTGCGAAGAGCTCAACGCGCGGCTGCATATCGTCGATGCTGTCTCGACAGCGCTGCGCTCACTCGGCGCATGCATCGCACGCTGCGACCTTGATGTCGGTGAACTGGTCTCCGCGCCGATGGCCTCGGGCCTTGCGACGCTCGTACCAGATGAGCGGGAACTTGGCGCCACGGTGATCGACATGGGCGGCGGCACCACAGGCATGGCGGTGTTTGCCGAAGGTCAGTTGCTGCATACCGCGCAATTGTCCATCGGTGGTCAGCATGTGACCAACGATCTGGCGCGCATGCTGTCAACGCCGGTGGTGCATGCCGAAAGACTGAAGACGCTGTACGGCAATGCACAGCCATGCAAGGACGACGAGAGGGAAATGCTCCCCGTGCCGCTGGTCGGCGAGGAGGAGCACCAGATCGCCAAGATACCGCGCAGCATGGTGGTGAACGTAATCCGTCCGCGGATCGAAGAAACCTTCGAGTTGGTGAAGGAGCGCCTCGACAACTCAGGCCTGACACGTGCCGCAGGTACGCGCGTGGTGCTGACCGGCGGCGCCTGTCAGCTGGCCGGTGCACGTGATCTGGCTGGTCGGATTCTCAACAAGCAGGTGCGCCTCGGCCGACCGAGCGCACTGCGTGGTCTGCCGGATTCGGCGACCGGTCCTGCGTTCGCCACGGCAGCCGGACTGCTGGCTTGGACCGCTGGCGAAGGACGCACCATGCGCGATGTGGATCTTGAGGTTGATCGACCCAACGGACTTCTTCGTCGCATCGTCAACTTTTTGCGGGAACGCGTCTGATGCCTGAATTTTTTGCTGCCGTGCGCGCGTGCCGCGACACGAATCGAAGTTTGTGGCGTAACAACGGCAACAACGACTCGGCTCGACTGGGAGCTCCACTTGGGGAGAAGTCGCTATGACTCTGAATCTCACCATTCCGCAGACTCAGCACACCGACTTCAGCCCGAAGATCACGGTGATCGGTGTCGGAGGCGGCGGAACCAATGCGGTCGACAATATGATCGCCGCGAACCTGCAGGGTGTGGAGTTCGTCGTCGCGAATACCGACGCGCAGCAACTTATCCATAGCCGCGCCGATCGCCGCATTCAGTTGGGACCGCACATCACGCAAGGTCTTGGTGCCGGCGCGAAGCCGGACATCGGCAAGGCCGCAGCGGAAGAAGCCTCGGACGAACTGGCACGCCATCTCGATGGCGCGCACATGGTGTTCATCACCGCGGGCATGGGCGGTGGCACCGGCACCGGGGCGGCGCCGGTGATCGCGCGCATGGCGCGTGAGCGGAATATTCTGACCGTAGGCGTGGTTACCAAGCCGTTCGGTTTCGAGGGTGTGCGACGTGCGCGCTGTGCCGATCAGGGAATCGATGAGCTGCAACGCCATGTCGATACGTTGATCGTTATCCCTAATCAGAACCTGTTCAGAATGGCCAACGAACGCACCACCTGGAAAGAAGCGTTCAAGATGGCCGATCAGGTGCTCTATATGGGCGTCCGCGGAGTCACTGATCTTATGATGGCGCCCGGCTTGGTCAACCTCGACTTCGCCGATATCCGCACCGTGATGGCGGAGATGGGCAAGGCAATGATGGGAACCGGTGAAGCAGACGGTGACAATCGCTCCATCCGTGCTGCAGAGGCCGCGATCAGCAATCCGCTGCTTGAAGACACTTCGATGTCTGGCGCGCGGGGATTGCTGATCAACATCACCGGCGGCGATGATCTGACATTGTTCGAAGTCGACCAGGCAGCGAATCGCATCCGCGAAGAGGTGGACGAGGAAGCCAACATCATCTTCGGCTCGGCGATCGACCCGGAACTGCAGGGCCGCATCCGCGTGTCGGTGGTAGCAACCGGCATCGACACGCCGGTTCATGCCGAGCACGAGCGGCCCCGTCTCGCCGTCGTCGGCGGCGGCGCCGTGCCGATGCCGCAGCCAATCCCGTTGCCGGCACACGCCACGCTGTCCGTTGCCATGCCCGCGACTGCCGCGCCCGGCCATGCGCCGATGATGATGGGGCTGCATCCGTTGCGGCAGGCCTCCCCCGCCGTGGCTGCCGCGGCGGAACCCATGCCGGACACCGCGCCGATGATGGAGGCGATGGTTGCCACCACGCCGTATCCCATCTCGCACGCGGCACATTCGTCGGTGGCGGCGCAGTATCCTCGCACGGCGCCGGCCGCGTCGCGCTCGGAGCTGTTCGCCCCGCCGGCAATCCCGGCCGCGGCCGAGCCGCCGCGTCCAAGCCTGTTCAGTCAGGTCACCGGGGTGCTCCGCCGCCGGCTGCCGACGGCGCCGCCCCCACAGCCGGAAATGGCACCCGTCCGCTCCGAGCCGGCCCTGCATGAGCCCCGGCCTGAAGCATCGCGTGCATCGGTGCGGCAGACCGCCGGAGAGGAGGTCGGTCTGGACATACCAGCTTTCCTCCGCCGCCAGTCCTCCTAGCGGAAAGCCGTAAAATCAGCGACATAAAGGGTAATACTCAGAAACAATCATTGACTAGTCAGTGCCGCACCGCACAACTAACCTTTTAGCGAATCGGATGCGAGAGACGGAGCGGATGGACGGTATGGCGTTTCCTGTGGCGGCCGACGGCGCTGTCAGCGAGGCAGCGACGGCACCGCAGTGCACGCTGAAGGCCGCCATCAGCTGTGTGGGCGTGGGCCTGCATACCGGGCGGCGCGTCTCACTCAGCTTCCAGCCAGCGCCTGTGGACCATGGCATCGTGTTCCGTCGGGTGGATCTTGGCATCGGCGTTCCGGCGCGATTCGATCGGGTGGTCGACACGCGCCTCTGCACAGTCCTGGAGCAGGACGGCGTCCGTGTCGGCACTGTCGAACATGTCATGGCGGCGCTGGCCGGCTGCGACATTGACAATGCTGTGGTCGAACTCGATGGACCGGAACCGCCGATCTTCGATGGCTCGGCCGCACAGTTAGTGTTTCTGCTGGATTGCGCCGGCAAGCTTGTGCAGGACGCGCCGCGTTCTATCGTCGAGGTCCTGCGGTCGGTCCGCGTGACCGATGGCGATGGTTTCGCCGAAGTGCGGCCGGGCCCCATCGGCCTCGACATGGCGCTGTCGATTGACTTCGCGGCAGCGGCCATCGGACGCCAGGCTCTGTCATTGCACCTGACGCCCCAGAGCTTCCGGAATGAGCTGTCGCGTGCGCGCACCTTCGCTCTGATGGAGGAAATCGACCAGCTGCACGCCGCCGGGTTCGCACAGGGCGGCAGTCTGGACAATGCCGTGGTGGTCGATCAGGCACGCGTCCTGAACCCGGCCGGCCTGCGGGCACCGGACGAGTTTGTCCGCCACAAGCTGTTGGATGCGGTCGGTGACCTGGCGTTGGCGGGAGCGCCACTGCGCGGCCGCTTCATCGCCCATCGCTCAGGCCACACGTTGAACAACCGGTTGTTGCGCGCACTGTTCGCTGATCAGGCGGCATGGCGGCACGTCGAGCCTGCGCCTCTGGCGATTGCAGCCGAATAGCCCAGACCTTCGCGCAATGACGCCGCATGCTATAAGTGGCGCGATGCGGTCGATTCACTCGACGCCCTTGTGGCGAACGTTGCTGATATTTCCCATGCTGCTTCCGCTGCTGGGCGGCTGCGGCAGCTCGAAGAGCGATTCCAGTGCCAGCAACACCAACAGGCAAGTCGCCCCGGTCGAGGACCTTTACAACAACGGCATCGATGCCCTGAACGCACAGCGCTATGAAACAGCGACGGATCAGTTCAACCTGGTGGAGCAGAACTATCCGTATTCCAGCTGGGCGGTGAACGCACAGCTGATGCAGGGTTACACGCAGTACCTGCGCAATCGCTACACCGACGCGATCTCCACGCTGGATCGCTTCATCCAGTTGCATCCGACGCATCGCGACATTGCCTACGCCTATTATCTGCGCGCGCTCTGCTATTACGAGCAGATCGCCGACATCCAGCGTGACCAGCGGGGCACCGACCAGGCGATGAACGCCTTGCAGGAGGTGGTGAACAGGTTCCCCGACAGTGCCTACGCCCGCGACGCTCGACTGAAGATCGATCTCTGCCGCGATCATCTCGCCGGCAAGGAGATGGAGATCGGGCGGTGGTATGAAAGCCAGCACCTCTACGAGGCGGCGATCGGTCGCTTCCAGCGCGTGGTGGATGACTATCAGACCACGAATCACGTGCCGGAAGCGCTGCTTCGATTGACCGAGGTCTACCTCAAGCTGGGCCTGAAGGATGAGGCGAAGAGGACGGCCGCCGTCCTGGGCTACAACTATCCCGGCAGCGGTTGGTACGAAGACAGCTATGCCAACCTGTTCGACAACGGCCTTGTCCAGCAGCCCGGACCGGCTCGCCCGCCGGATAGCCGCGGCTTCTTCGCCCGCGCCTGGAATTCGATCTTCTGAGCCGGAGCGGCAGGCGCCCGCCGCATGCTGACCGCCCTTTCCATCCGCGATGTGGTGCTGATCGAACGCCTGGACCTCGCGTTCGGCGCCGGCCTTACGGTGCTGACCGGCGAGACCGGCGCCGGCAAGTCGATCCTGCTCGACAGCCTCGGCCTGGCGCTCGGCGCGCGGGCGGATGCAGGCCTGGTCCGCGCTGGCGCCACCCAGGCCAGCGTCACCGCCAGCTTCGCACCTCCGGCAGGGCATCCGCTGATCGGACTGCTGGTCGAGCAGGGATTGGAGACCGAGGACGAGGTCGTTCTCAGGCGGGTGGTGGGCAGGGACGGCCGTTCGCGCGCCTTCATCAATGATCAGCCGGTCGGCGTGGCCTTGCTGCGCCGTGCCGCAAGCCTGTTGGTCGAGGTGCAAGGACAGCACGAGCAGATCGGACTGGCCGATCCGTCGAGCCACGTGCGTCTGCTCGACGCGTTCGGCGTGGCTCGTTCGCTGCGCGACGCCACCGCCGCGGCATGGCACGCATGGCGCAATGCGATCGCCGCGCTGGAGGCGGCCAAGGCCGCGATCGCCGAGGCGGAGCGGGACGAAGAATGGCTGCGTCATGCGGTCGACGAGCTAGCCAGCCTGGCACCGCAGCAGGACGAGGAAGAGCGTTTGGCGCGCGAGCGCCAGCGCCTGCAGCAGGGCGAACGTCGCGCCGAAGCGATTGCGGCAGCGCTCGCTGAACTGGCGCCGCACGACCGGCGCACACCCGCACCGGCGGCAGCCTTGCGTGCCGCGGGTCGGGCACTGCAACGCCTTGTCACGCCTGCACAGCCGGACGCGGCCAACCCGGCCGAGCCGGCGCTCGTCGCGCTGGAGCACGCGGAAGAGGCTCTGGCCGAGGCGGAAACCTTTCTCACACGCCTTGCGAGTGAAGCCGACGCGGATCCGCGGCTGCTGGAGCAGGCGGAGGAGCGGCTGTTCGCTCTGCGTGCCGTGGCGCGGAAACACGCCGTGGCTGTGGCCGAGTTGCCCGCATTGCTGGACACGCTCAGCGGGCGGCTGGCCGCACTGGCGACGGGCGCTGCAGAGGTCGTGGCGTTGGAGCAAGCGGTTCAGGCGACGCGCCAGGCATATCTGCAGGCGGCCGCCGCACTCGGCGGGGCCCGTCGAGCGGCCGCGGCCAAGCTGGATCGTGCGGCGTCCAAGGAGCTGCCGCCGCTCAGGCTCGACAAGGCGCGCTTCCATGCCGACGTGGCGGAGCTGACCGAGGCAGATTGGGGTCCATCGGGCAGCGATCTGGTGCGGTTTCTGATCGCGACCAATCCGGGCCAGGATCTGGGACCACTGGGGCGCATCGCATCGGGCGGTGAGCTGTCGCGCCTGATGCTGGCACTGAAGGTTGTGTTGTCGTCCGGCTCGCCGGTACCAACTTTGGTATTCGATGAAGTGGATGCGGATGTGGGTGGCGCAACCGCGGCGGCCGTGGGCGATCGGCTGGCACGCGTGGCAGAGCGGGTCCAGGTGCTGGTGGTGACGCACAGCCCACAGGTGGCGGCGCGCGGTGGATCGCATTTGCGGGTCGCCAAACAGGCAGCGCGTGGCAGGACCGCGACGCGGGTGGAAGCGCTGAACGCATCGGCGCGGCGCGAGGAGATCGCCCGCATGCTCGCCGGCGAAACGGTGACCGACGCGGCGCGCGCGGCCGCTGACGATCTGTTGGGGGCACCAGTATGAAATCCCCCTCCCCTCGCGGGAGGGAGATAGGGGGAGGGGGCCAGGCCGCAGTCCCTGCACCTGACATCGAAAACCTGACCGACCAGGAGGCCGCGTCGGAGCTGGAGCGCCTTGCGCGCGATATCGCGCACCACGACAGGCTCTACCACCAGAAGGACGCGCCTGAGATCACCGACGCGGAGTATGATGCGCTGCGTCGGCGCAACGCCGCGATCGAGGCGCGCTTCCCCCAACTCATCCGCGCCGACTCCCCATCGCAGCGCGTAGGCGAGGCGCCCGAGGTCGGCTTCGCCAAGCTCCGCCATCGCGTGCCGATGCTGTCGCTCGACAACGCGATGAATGCCGAGGAGTTCATCGAATTCTGCGCCCGCGCACGGCGTTTCGTCGGGCTGGCAATGGATGCACCGCTCGCCTTCGTCGCCGAACCGAAGATCGATGGCCTGTCGATCAACCTGACCTACGAGCAGGGGCGCTTCGTGCGCGGTGCCACGCGCGGCGACGGCGCCGAGGGCGAGGACGTCACCGCCAACTTGCGCACGATCGACGCGATACCGGACCGCCTGAAAGGGCGTGCGCCAGCGCTGATCGAGATCCGCGGCGAGGTCTTCATGACCAAGGCGGACTTTCTCAAGATGAATGAGGCGCAGGCGGCGGCGGGACAGAAGGTGTTCGCCAACCCGCGCAACGCGGCGGCCGGCAGCCTGCGCCAACTCGACCCGAAGATCACGGCGGGGCGGCCGCTATCGTTGTTCGCCTATGCACAGGGCGAGTCGAGCGAACCGGTGGCCGACACCCATTGGCATTATCTGCAGCGGCTGGGCGAGTGGGGATTCCGGGTGAACCCGCTGTCGCGTCTGCTGACCAGCGAGGCAGATGCCGCGGCATTTCAGGCCGAAATGGCCCTGGAGCGTTCGCATCTCGGCTACGACATCGACGGCGTGGTCTACAAGCTGGACGGCCTGGCACTGCAGCGACGGCTGGGCTTTGTCGGCCGTGCGCCGCGCTGGGCGATCGCATGGAAGTTTCCGGCCGAGCAGGCGATGACCGTGCTGCGCGATATCAACATCCAGGTGGGCCGCACCGGCGCACTGACTCCGGTGGCACGGCTCGAACCGGTGAACGTCGGCGGTGTGCTGGTGCAGAATGCGACGCTGCACAACGAAGACGAGATCGCCCGCAAGGACATCCGCATTGGTGACACCGTGGTGCTGCAGCGCGCCGGCGACGTGATTCCGCAGATCGTTTCCGTTGTAACTGAACAACGGCCCAAGAGCGCAAAGCCGTTCGTGTACCCCGAAATTTGCCCGGTCTGCGGCAGCCACGCGGTGCGCCCACCGGGTGAAGCGGTGCGGCGCTGCACCGGCGGGCTGATCTGCGAGGCGCAACGCGTCGAGCGATTGATCCACTTCGTGTCGCGGCCGGCATTCGACATAGACGGGCTCGGGGACAAGACCCTCCGCGAGTTCTATGAGGAGGGTTGGCTGCACAGTCCAGCCGATCTGTTCCGTCTGCCGGCGCGCGAGGCCGCGATCGCGCAGCGCGAAGGCTGGGGCAAGACGTCGGCGCGCAATCTCTCGCGTGCGATCGAAGCGCGACGACACATTCCGCTCGATCGCTTCATCTATGCGCTCGGCATTCGTCGGATCGGCGCCACCAACGCCCGGCTGCTGGCGCGACACTACGCCAGCTTCGCCAACTGGCGCGCCGAGATGATTGCGGCGGCGCAGTCTGGTTCTGAAGCGCGGGGCGAGCTCGACAACATCATTGGCATCGGGCCGGCGATCGCCGAAGAGTTGGCCGACTTCTTCGGCGAGGAACGCAACATCGGTCTGTTGGATGAACTGGCGGCAGAATTGACCATCGAAAACGCGTCGCGCGCGCAGACGACGAACAGCGAGATCAGCGGCAAGACCATGGTGTTCACCGGCACGCTGGAGACGATGACACGGCCTGAAGCGAAGGCACGCGCCGAGGAACTTGGCGCCAAGGTGACGGACAGCGTATCGAAGAAGACGGATCTGGTGGTGGTGGGTGCCGATGCAGGGTCAAAGGCACGCAAGGCGACCGAGCTTGGCGTGCGGACTATCAGTGAGACCGAGTGGAGAGAACTCGCCGGC
>JBKPSV010000307.1:0-7602 GCA_046735215.1 Pseudomonadota bacterium
GATTGGACGCGCGCGTTCGCAGTCGTCAACTACGAGCAGGCGGTCGAACCTTTCCTGAAGACCGACCGCCTAAGCGACACCGAGCGAGCCATGCTGATGGGTGGCGCCACCGCCAAGGCCTACGGCTGGTCGCCGAAGAAAGCCTAGCGCCGGAACCGGCTTCGGGGTAACGACCGACGCAATCATAAAACTGCGTGACGGCCGATCTGATGTACGACGCCAAAATATTGAGACGGGAGGAACCGACGCCATGCGCACTCGAATGTTGATCGAGGCTTTGGCCTTTGCGCTGCTCGCTGCCCTCTGCGCCCCCGTTGGTCCGGCCATCGCCCAAACTCCGGCGCAGCCGACTAACGCCGGCCCGATCCAGCCCTGGGGGCTGCCGCCTCTGCCGCCCGGGGTCGGGCCGGTCGAGAAATTCGCCGACATCAAGGACACGCCGCAGGCCAAATTTCTCGAAGGCGGTGCGTTCGACGACCAGGGCAATTTGTGGTTTGTCGGTATCGGCAGCGGCTGGATCTCCTATCTCCAACCCGACGGCAAGCTCGTGCCGGTGGTCAACTGCAATCCGCCGGACGACTATGGTCAGACCTGCGAGCCGCAGGGTACACGCTGGAAGGACGGCAAGCTCTACCTAACGACCCGTCACCGCGGGATCCTTACCTACGACCCTAAAACCAAGAAGCTGGAGACGCTGGTCTACACCTGGCGTAATCAGCTGTTCAAAGGCCCCAACGATCTCGACTTCGACGCCGAGGGGAACCTCTACTTCACCGACCCGTGGGCGACCGGGCCTGGACCGAATGCGTCCGATCGCAGCGGCGCGGTCTACCAGTATTCAAAGGACGGCATCCTGCGAAAAATCATCGATGATCTGAACTTCCCGAACGGAATCGCGGTCTCGCCGGACAACACCCGGGTCGCAATCGGCGATTGCACCGCCAGTCGAATGGTTTACGCGACCTTCCTCGCCCCGACGCTAAGCACGCCGGGCGTAAAGCCCGACCCGCTACACCTGACGTTCTCGAGTGTCAGGGTTGGCACCTACATGCCGGGCGCCGGCTGCCCGGACGGCCTGCATTACGATGTTAAGGGCAATCTGTGGATCGCCGCCGGCGGGCTTGGCGGTGTGATCGAAGTCGACCCGCGCGGCATCATTATCGGCTTTGTCCCGATACCGGCCCCCGGCGGCGATCTGTCGACCACCAATTTCGCATTCGGCGGCCAGGACAATCGCGAGATCTATGTGATGGCCGCCAACAGCGGCACCTTCTGGCGCTTCAAGGCGCCGTCTCCTGGACTGATCGGCCCGGGCGGCGTGCGCCTCCCGGCACAGCCGTAAGCTGGGAGCGCTCTTCCGCAAGAGCGAACGGGCGATTACGGCCGCCTGCCGTCCGGGTGGCGCTGCCAATGACCGAAAGGGTCGAACCTGGCCCTTCATCGGCAGCCGGTCGACCAGCGGGTTGGGTGGAAAGCGGACCTTCGATGATTCCAGCAAGCGTTGCACGAAACCCATGAAGGTATTGCGCAGGTCAAGATATACCCACGAACCTATTAACGCGACGACGGCACCATTACTGCCATCCCTAATTCCCGGAACAGGAAGGCGTAGGCAGCTGCCTTAGCAGCAATCTCTGCGTCGACAGGAATTTCGACACCATGACCGACCCCGGTGGTAGTGTGCAGGAGAATGGGTCTAGTGCCGCCAGTAGCCCATTGGAGAGCCGCAGTCATCTTGAGCGACTGCATGGGATTGACGCGGTTGTCGTTAGTGTCGGCCGATAAAAAGACAGCCGGATAGTCCTTACCCTTCTCTACGTGGTGGTAGGGCGAATAGGCGTAGAGTGCCCGAAATTGCTCAAAATTTGCGACGCTTCCGAACTCGGTGACATTGAAGGCTCCATTCGGAAATCGTTCCGCCCTGAGCGTGTCGTAGACGCCGACTTCTGACACTATGGCACGCGCAAGTTCCGGATGCTGGACGATCATCGCCCCCATAAGCAGGCCTCCATTACTCGTCCCACGCAACGCGACACGATCGGCCGCCCCCCACTTCGCATTAACCAGATGCCGCACCACCGCAGTGAAATCATCGAATACAGTCTGCTTGCGTGCTAGATAACCGGCCTTATGCCATTCCGGGCCGTACTCCCCTCCGCCGCGAAGATTGGCAAGAGCGTAAACGCCGCCAGCGTCGAGCCAGATACGAGTAGCGGGCAGCAGGCGGACTGGCGACGGGACGATCCCGTAGCCCCCATAGCCCCACACCAATAGGGGCGCGGTGCCGTCCTGTTTCACGTCCTTGCGACTGATTATGGTCACCGGAATACGGGTCCCATCGGATGCGGTTGCAAAGTCACGTGTGGCTACGCAATCCGAGAAATCGAAGCCGCTAGTTTGCGCCAGGTTGGTTTCAACTGCAGTGCCAGCAGCCTCGTCGAAGAGCACGTACCGGAACGGATCAAAGAAGGTTGTGACACCGTAGACTACTTTACTCGCGCCGACCGGGACCACCGGGCCCAGTGCCGCAATCGTCGGTCCTGGCAAAGAGCGAATGAAATTTCCACTTCGGTCAAAGACCGCCACATCCACGGGTCCTCCGTTAACAACCTGGGCATAAATGCGATCAGTCGTGACTATCAGAGGACGTGGCACGGATTCCTGTTGCGGACGGAAGATGTGCTCTCCCGGCGGAACTAACGTGCGCGCCTCAGCCAAGGACGACTTCTCCCCGTCGAGCGACAGGAGCTTGCCGTGTGGTGCGTCCCTGTATGAAAGAACAAGGAGACCTCCGTTAGGTGTCCCCACTACTGCTCCGACCTGATCCTCGAATCGACTGACGCGGACGGGAGAACCAGTTTCGGGGATGACAAAATGCTCGAAATCGCCACCGTCACCGTTTGCTACTGATACCACCAGTGGCGCGGTGCCATCGCCGTTATCAAGATGCACTTCTGCAATCCTGGGAAGATTGCTGCCGAGAACTAGGGAATCGTCGGCCGGATTGGCGCCCAGAGAGTGATAGTAGACCCGCATGTCAAAATAGGAATCCTCCGGATACCGAGTGTACCAGAACCCCTGCCCATCTCTCCGCCAAGCCAGGCTTCCGCCACCTGTAGGAAACTGCACACGCCCAATAGGTCGGTCGACCTCACGTCCGGTGGCAACGGCGAAAACATGCAACGTTCCAGCTTCGGAGCCATCACTCGAAAGGCTCATCGCTACCTTACTGCCGTCTGCTGATGGGACATACCAATCGATCGTTTGGTTTCGCTGGCAACCTGCATCACCGACACAGCGAGGATTCACAACCAAATTCAGTGTGGCAAGATCTACATCTTGCAGAGAAGCCAAGACTGGGCTCTGGTATTTAGCGGGATCCTTGTAAAGTACGAAACTACGCCCGCCGACATGGCTGAGTTTCTTGTATTCCTTCGATTGCTCCTTTGTTAGAACAGCGAGTCGCTCAGCGATTGCCCGCCATTGCGGCGTGTTTGTCAAATAGAGGTCGGTGTTCTTGTTCTCCTGGTCAAGCCAGTCCACCACCTCCGGCGAGTGCACATATTCTAGCCAGCGGTACGGGTCGCTGACCACGATCTTGTGGTAGGTATCAGTGACCGCTTCTCGCTTGGCTTTTGGGTAAGAAAAGTCGCCGGCCGAAATAGCTTCGATGGGCGCCACCCAAGCTACGATGATTACCAGCACACCCCACCTGACACACCGCCCCATTCGCCGCTCCGGTAATCTAAGACTTGCGTTAATCTTGTTCTCTCGAGGTGGTCAATCTTGCGTAGCCTTTCGGCTGAGAAACGCACGTCGTAACAGTGTGACCTAATTGGGATTAGCCCGACTTGTCCACAAAGGTTGATATTCCTTGCAGCGCTGCCGTGCCCCGATCATTGATCATGCTGGGCTACTACGGCGCAGAAGTCCAGCGCGTAAGCCCGCTATGGATCGGTAGCAGACGGGCCGCGCTAGCAATAGAGATCGGTGCCTGCATTCAGATAATGTCGCAGTCTAGTGCGCAGTGATCTCGTTTGTGCCTGCTTGCCTCGTTGCCGGGTGAAGGTCGCGAGAGACATTGGTCTGGCTGGCAATATGCGATATGACCGAGCCAGCATCCACGGCTGCAGACGACAACTAACGGCTATGTTCGATCTGACTTTCTTGGGCACCTCGGCGAGCGTTCCATCGGCCGACCGCAATCATCCAGGCCTGCTGGTTTCCACCGGCAATACACGCATTTTGGTAGATTGCGGCGAGGGAACGCAGCGTCAGTTGCTGCACAGCGGTGCCGGCTTTCGACGCTTGCGGAGGCTGCTTCTCACACATGGGCATCTCGACCACATACTAGGTATCCCGGGACTTTTGTCCACGATGCGGACACAGCAAAGCATGGAAAAGCTGGTCATCAATGGCGGATCAGATACACTGGAGGTGGTTGTCCGCATGCTGGCGGGATTATGGGGCGAAGGACAAGCACCGGTTCCGCTCGAGCTTGTTGCGATATCGGACGCTGCGGTGATTCAGGAGGATCGCTTCACAATCACGGCTTTTCCTGTGCGCCACCGCGACACGGATAGCTTTGGCTATGTATTCAAGAGCCTCACGCGCCGTCATCTCGATCGTGACCGCCTCGCGTTGATGCACGTGCCTGACGGGCCCATCCGCAAAGAACTGGCAGAGGGGCGATGCGTGACGTTACCCGATGGAAGGATTATCGATCCTGCCGACGTTCTCGGGCCGCTAGACAGCGGCAGTAAGCTCGTCATCGTCGGCGATGCTGGGACCACCGACGGGCTTAGTGCCGTCGTGGGTGACGCCAACCTTCTTGTAATAGAGGCGACGTTTCTTCAGCAGGATGCGGCAATTGCCCGCACCTACGGCCATCTGACGGCGGCCGAGGCAGCATCGCTCGCGGCCGCCAGCAATGTAAAACGGCTTATTCTCACACATATCTCTGGGCGTTACTCGGCTGAGGCGATCTTGGCCGAAGCCAAGGCAATTTTCGCACCTGTGCAGGTCGCCAATGATCTCGATCATATCCAAATTTGAAATCCTCGCAACTGGCTTAGATAGCCGGTGCGAAGCTCGCCAGGAAACGTGCGGCGATAACCAGCAGGAATAAGCCGAAACGAACCGTAATGGTCGGCTTTGGCCATAACGGCACCGGAATAGCACGTCCGTCCGCTGACGCTGTAGCAGCCGTAGGTCAGAAGGGGAGACGGTCGAGCCAGTCTGCTGCTGCAACCGCGGTGTATCCTTGGCACCGTCACAAGCATTAGGAAACGACGCTCCAGAATGCCGTCTTTCGACCGTGATCCTTCCGCAGCCTGCTGACGTAGACGTCGTGTGACTCCAATGAAGCGTAGTCCGTGATTGACGAAGCCAGACCTTGGCAATCCCGAAGGTGGCGGGCCGCGTGGGCATAGCGGCTCGCCCGACTCTTCATGAGAGAGAAATCGATCATCGCTCTCAGCAACAGTGTTGCGGCTAACGGGTACTTTGCCGCGAGCGCATCGGCTGCTGGAGTCAGAAGCTCATAATGGTCTCCGTCCAACTCCTTAGCGCGGGCAGTGACCATTCGCGCGGTCCTGTCCAGGGAAGGCCATGAGACAAGAAATGAAATAGCCTGGAGTAGACTGCCATATCGTTCCGCATGGTCGAGCGCGCGCTGTTCGGCCTCGAAGTCTTCAAATTCCGGCAACCGCTTCAGGTACTCGCGTAGATGCCGCGCGGAGAGGGCTCGTTCGAAGCAAGACCAGCGTGCTGCCTGTGCTTCATCACTGCAGTCCCGCGCCTCCAGGTCATCGATCCTGGCATCCTTCCATTCGAAATCAGGCCAACCGCCGATGCTCGGTCGCCTCGAGAATCTGCCAAGCCTCATCGGCCCGACCGGCCGTGAGCAGGCGGTGTGCGATCTTGGCGGCGATCGTTGGGGCCTTCCTGACAGGTTCCTCATATTGCGCGATGAATGCGTCGACATCACCCTGAGCGTCCGCGATTTCCTGCAGAGCCAGTCGAACGGTGCTGACACGCGAGCTCTCGGCTATTTCATCCGCATAGATCGCGCCTCCGGAACTCCAGCTGATGACTTGCCGCTCTTTGGCGGCGGGCTTCCGGACCGGCTGCGCCGACAGCGCAATCATGCGCTGCTTCAGATGCTCCAGTCCGTCAGGCCCCAAAGCAGGCGCGAGCGCCTGGATCAGATAATCGAACTGGCCGTAACCGTTGCGAGTCAGCGCGTCAAACGCTTTGTCTGCAAGTTCCTTAGGGGGCGGTTTGGCTGAGGTGGCGATGACATTGAGGTCGGCGACGGGCGAATGGAAGACATCAATCACCGCTCCACTGCTGTCGTCGCAACGTGCAAAAATGGACTCAGCCAAATCGACAAATCGCCACATCAGGTCCACTCCTTCCAGAGGCAGACGAGTGGCTACCTGGTCAGTGATAGCCCGGCGCTGCGCTTCCAGGTCGATTTCCGGTTGTGCCAGTCCACGAACGAGCGTGACCGTGCAATCGTAGCGATGCGTTTGCGATATGGTTGGCTACGGCGGTAGGGCTGTCTGCGCCCGCCAGCTCCAGACGCAGCCGCCGCTTCACAGGCGCGTTTCCCTCGCTGATCGAGATCAGCAGTCGAACGAGCCGCGTGGTTCCAAGAGCCTCCAGATTGGCCGCATTTAGCGCCTTCGATGCCATGCGCTCGCGCTAGAGCGCCGCCATTTGCATCACAGGTGTGGCGAGTCGTCGACCTTAGCACATCGGACAATAGTGCTGGTTGTGCGGGGTTGGGGCCGTGTCAACAGCGGTTGGCAAGAGCCATCGCGGAATACGGCGGGCGAACGGGATACCGACTTTCCGGTTTGCGAACGAAGTTAAGCCTCTGAAAGAGCTTGCGAAAAAGCTTGTAGAGTAAAATGGTGGACTCTCAAGCTCCGGAGACAAATGGGCATTCGGAGAGCAAATTGCCGGAACGTTCCGCTCTCCAAACCCCAAGCCTGTCGCGCGAATGCCTGCGGCAGTTGGGCTTTTCGCGGTCCTGGAAATGGCCGAGAAAGTTTGGAGAAGAAGCGACTGGAGCAGGAACCGGGATTCGAACATTCAGCCCCGAGCTTCGGAGGGATGGCCGGGGGACCTGGATTCTATCACGGAGTGTAAACCCTTGACTTTATATCGCAACGACGGAGACGGAGATGCTCTACCGATGCGGGCGCCGAGCAACTTGCGTCCGCTCATCCGTCATGTTGGCAGACCCGCGTCCATGCGCGGCGCAACGGCACCGATATTGGGGGTCGAGAGGCTGACAGCAAACTCGGCCGTTGCTGCGTCTTGGGATGATGCCGCTCCCGCCGCAGCGATAGCTGGCCGGAGGTTTCTACTGATATCGCCCAACAGGCGTCCGATGGTGCCAACGATATCATCCTGTGAGTGCGATACCGACGGCTCGGCTGCGATCGTATCGTCGGCCGTTGCATCGCCTGTCATTAGGCTGCGTGCGTTGGAGGCAAGCGTCACGCATTCGTCCAGCATGGGCATCGCTTCCGCTAAGAAGCCGCCTTCAGCGAGCAGCAGCACCATGCGCAGCTTACGTTCCGCGGCGCC
>JBKPSV010000308.1:0-13516 GCA_046735215.1 Pseudomonadota bacterium
CACCTGGCGCTCCACCGGGCGCACCTCGCACACCGGATCGATCAGGCCGGTGGGACGGATCACCTGTTCGGCGAACACGCCCTGCGTGCGCTCCATCTCCCACGGGCCTGGCGTGGCGCTGACAAAAATGGTCTGCGGCCGATATGTCTCCCACTCTTCGAACTTCAGCGGGCGGTTGTCCACGCACGAGGGCAGGCGGAAACCAAACTCCGCCAGGATGGATTTTCGGTTGAAGTCGCCCCGGTACATGCCGCCCAACTGCGGCACCGTGACATGGCTCTCATCGACGATCAGCAGGGCATTCTCGGGCAGGTATTCGAACAATGTCGGCGGCGGGTCACCGGGATTACGGCCGGTCAGATAGCGGGAATAGTTCTCGATACCTTTGCACGACCCCGTCGTTTCCATCATTTCGATGTCAAACGTCGTGCGCTGCTGCAGGCGTTCTGCTTCCAGCAGCTTCCCTTCTGCGGTCAGCTCGGTGAGCCGCGCCTGCAATTCCACTTTTATGTCGGCGATCGCCTGCGTCAGCGTCGGCCGCGGGGTCACGTAGTGGCTGTTGGCGTAGACTGTGACTTCCTGTAGCGCGGCAGTCTTTTCGCCGGTCAGCGGGTCGAATTCGTGAATCCCCTCTACTTCGTCGCCGAACAGGGTGATGCGCCAGGCGCGGTCTTCGTAGTGGCTCGGGAAAATGTCCACCGTCTCGCCGCGCAGGCGGAAGGTGCCGCGCTGGAATGCGGAGTCGTTGCGGCGGTACTGCAGCTCGACCAACGCTTTCGCCATCACATCGCGATCGATGCGTCCGCCGGTCTCCAGCTTCACCACCATGCGCGAATACGTCTCGACCGAACCGATACCGTAGATGCAGGACACCGATGCGACGACCACAACGTCGTTCCGTTCCAACAGGGACTGCGTCGCGGCGTGGCGCATGCGGTCGATCTGTTCGTTGATCTGCGCGTCTTTCTCGATGTAGGTGTCGGTGCGCGGAACGTACGCCTCGGGCTGGTAGTAGTCGTAGTACGAGACGAAATACTCCACGGCGTTCTCGGGGAAGAACTGCTTCATCTCGCCATAGAGCTGTGCGGCCAGCGTCTTGTTCGGCGCCAGGATCAGGGTGGGCTTCTGCACCGCCTCGATCACCTTCGCCATGGTGAAGGTTTTGCCCGAACCGGTGACGCCCAGCAGCACCTGGTCACGCTCGGCCTGGACGACGCCGCCGGTCAGTTCGGCGATGGCAGTCGGCTGGTCGCCGTTCGGCGCGTATTCCGACACCACGTTCAGTCGCCGGGTCAGCGGCTTGGCGGGCTGCTTCTCTGGAATGAATAGCACGTGCGGTGACGGGCGAACCAGGGTCTGAGACATGGCAGGAGAGATGGGGGATTCCCGCGGCCGCGTCGAGAGGGCAGGATCAGGGAACGCACAGGAGGAAGTTATGCCAAAGGGTCTGCTTTTCGCCTCTTTCGACTTCTCCCCCGCCCAGGCCGACGAGTTTCACGACTGGTATGACCTGGAGCACATCCCGGAGCGCCTGCGCGTCCCGGGCTTTCTGAATGCCGAGAGGTGGATCGGCGAAGAGAATCCGAGGATCGCCGTGGCTACGTATGACCTTGAGAACCATGCGGTGATGCAGAGCGCGCCGTATAAGGCGATCGGCTATGACAATGCCTCGGTCTGGACCAAGCGCGTCACAGCCATCGCCACGCGCCTGCTGCGATTCGCCGGGGAGCAGGTGAAGCCGGGCGATGCAGTGGCGCCGTCCGGGGCCGGCGGGCTGCTGGCGGTATCGATGAACGTCGATCCGGCGGCGGAACACGAATTCAACGAGTGGTACAACAGCGAGCACCTGCCGCAATTGGGCGCCGTGCCGGGCGTATTGAGTGCGCGCCGGTTCAGTTCGCCCGAGGCCGATGCCGAGCGGAAATACCTGGCGCTGTATCATCTGACCGGTCCGGATGTGTCGCGCAGCGATGCCTGGAAGAAGGCAGCGAACACGCCGTGGACCGAACGCATGCGGCCGCACTTCCGCGAGCTGCTGCGGTTCAGTTGCCGGCGCTACGTTCGGCAGTAGTCCCCGACTGTGCTGTAAGCCTGGAGGCAGGTGCTCGGGGTCAGGCCGGACAAATCGGCGGATCGGCGCCGGCGTGCTGCGGGCATTGTAAAAATGCCGATTCGCGCGTGGCGTTGATCCAAGCCTGAGAGACAGCATAGGCCGCCTGGCCGATGATGTCGCGCAGCAGGGCGGTGAGGCTGCCGCCATGGCGGACGACGAGTTGGCTGACCTCCCGCCACAGGGGATGGCTTGGAAGGATGCGGAAATCGCGGCAGATGTCGGCGATGACGGCGCCGATCGGTCGGCGGCGCACTGCAGCGGCGATCTGCTCTGGTGTGGGCAGATCCGCGGGATGCAGGTTGCTGCGATCGCGATACGGCGCTGGCGGCGGGATGGGGCGTGACCTGAGCGGAGATGAGGATCGGGGTGGCTTGGGAGGTGCGTCGAGGCGGGCGGCGTTGCGGATGAGCCGCTCTTCGAGTGCGCGGGCGCGATGCAGGCCCTGGGCGATGCGGGCGAGGATCAGCGCGATATCACCGGTGCCCAGGTGGCGCGGGCGGTTTGTCGGGTCGCGCTGGAGCGTGGCGGCGAGTTCCAGGCCGTAGGCGACGAGCTTGCGGACGAGGGTGAGGAGGCGGCCGGCGCAGCTTTCTATGGTGGGTGTATGCCCTGTGGGGTCGGTTTGATCGGCTTGGATGGGTGAGGTCGGTGCAGCAGACACGAACATAACAAGAACATCGAACGAGGGATCGCGTCAAGGGAATTTCTCGGCGGCCACTCTTCCCCTGAGAAAACCGATTTGGCGCGAGCTCGGCCTACAATCCTGGCCCTGCCTGCTCCGGCGCCTCTTGGCCGCATGTGCCCGTCAAGCGAAATGAAAAAGCTTTCTGACAAAAGCGGCTGATGTAAAGTTGTGGATTCAAGAGCCGGGAGAGCCTCGGACCCGAGGAGCAAGCGTTTGTTAAACGCGGGTCATCATCAGGCCAATACATGGCTCCGCTTGATGCCGCAGGACAAGCTGACGCACCAAAGTTTTCAGAGCGCTGGCCTCGAATGGAGGGAAACGATGGGAGGATCGTCACAGAACACGCAGCGGATGTTCGATGCAGTCGAGAAGCTGCGGACGATCGTTGATCCGCTGAAGGGCGAGATGGACCGCGCGCGGAAGTTGCCGCAGCATGTCGTCGATCTCATGCGCAAAGAGAGGCTGCTTTCCATCTGGCTGCCAACCGAATATGGCGGCCCGAATTTGACTATGCTGGAATCGGTCAGGCTTATAGAAGCGCTGGCTCACGCAGATGGTTCGATTGGCTGGTGCGCCTGCACAGCGGCGATCAATAATCGGTTGGCCGGCTTCCTTCCGCCCGCATCGGGTCGGCAGATTTTCATCGAGGACAAGGCACTTGTTGCCGGTGCATTGATGCCCACTGCGAAAGCAACAAGATCGCAGAATGCGTACATCGTATCCGGACGATGGGGCTACGGCAGCGGTATCGATCATTGCGCCTGGGCGCTTGGAGGATGCTCTGTCCTCGAGGATGGAGAACCGAAGGCGGATCGGGACAGAGCGGGACCGCTCCTGGTCTTCTTCCCGACGAACCAATGCGAAATCATCGATACATGGGATGTGGGAGGGCTGAGGGCTACCGGAAGTCACGACTACGAGGTGCGCGACCTGTTGGTGCCTGAAGAGTTTACGGTTCGGATTGGATCCGAAGACCCGTTTTGTGCAGGAAGCTACTACCGTTTTCCGTGGTACTCAGCGCAGGGTGCGGCCATTGCGCCTGTGGTGCTTGGTCTCGCGCAGGCTGCGCTGGACCGATACTGTGCTATTTCAGCGTCGCGGACACCGCGCTTAACGGCCACGATCGCCAGAGATGACCCGGTTACGCAAGAGGTCGTTGGTAGAGCGACGGCTGCATTGCGGGCAGCGCGAGCATTCCTGCGCGACGCGGTGGGCGAAATCTGGGCGACTGTGGAAGCCGGTTCAAGAGCGTCCCTTGAGCAACGGGCCAATGCGCGTCTGGCATTCGCCCATTCAGCGGAGGCAGCAAAATATGTCGCACGCGCTCTGCATGATGACTCAGGCGGAGCAGGACTATATGAGGCGCAGGGGCTTCATCGTATCTTCCGGGATATTCACGCGGCGGCGCAACATGCTCAGCTCCAGAGGGTGGGCTTTCGGACGAGTGGCCGGGTTCTCTTGGGGTTGGATATCGGGAACGCAAGAATATAGAAGCTGGGTGGTAGTTTTACGCCTTGGGTCCGGCATCGCCGTGCCCTCGCTGTTGTTCGGAAGCTTAGGATTCCAGCATTGCTCCATCGCAAGTGAGTGGGGACGGGCGCTGCGCTCTGGCGCGCCATTCTCAACCTGTCGGCTTGGTGGAACCCTGTTCAGCAGCGAGCCTGTGTGGCAAGCACACTCCGAGCTAAGATGAGTGGGCCCCAGCTCGCGCTGAGCCACCCATGCGGAAGTCCTGACTCCTGGCAATGCGGCCCTGCTGATCACGGTCGGCCGGCGCCTGGCTTGCTTCCGCCTTCGAAATCGACGTCTGGTCCGTGAAAGGGCCAGCGTCAGCGTTGAAACTTCTGGACGTGACAAATAATAAGTGAGGAAGCGCTATGGGGGAGCTATACCAGCAGACGGCTTGGACAGACTCGTCCGCCTACGAAACTTTCATGGGGCGCTGGAGCGAGCTTCTGGCGCCACCGTTTCTTGCCGTTGATTCTATCCCAACAGGAAGCCGGGTCCTTGATGCGGGCTGTGGGACCGGAGTTCTGTCCAAGGCCTTGGCTGAGGCCGGAGCCGTGGTGGTTGGGATCGACGCTTCCGAACCTTATCTGCAAGGGGCTCGCGATCGCCGCTCCCATCCGAATATCACCTACGAGCATGGCGATATCTTCCAGCTGCGTTTGGAGGACGGGTCATTTGACGCGGTTGTCTCCACGCTGGTCCTGGATGTTCTTCCGGACGCCGCACCCGCGGTCTCCGAGATGCGGCGGGTCACGCGTCCTGGCGGCGTGGTCGCCTCCGGGGTGACTGATTTTTGGATCTCGCCCTACGCTTCCATGCTCTGGGACACGGCAGCCGTGCTCGACGCCAGCATGTCCGAACAGCGTGACTTCATAAAGGCCCGCCCACTTACTGCAGCGAATGGCCTTGCCACGTTGTGGCGAAAGGCTGGTCTCGTCGAGGTGATCGAGGTCCCTGTCGTCACCGACTGCGTGTATTCGTCCTTCGCCGACTATTGGGCCGCCTTTGCCAACGGTCAGGGGTACATCGCCGCTCGGTTCATGGAACTCCCGAGCCATATCCGTGGCGAGATCGAGCGGCACGTCCGCGCCGGTTATCTGGCAGGAATGGCCGACGGGCCAAGGTGTATCCCAAAGGTAACGCGCGTGGTGCGCGGTATAGTTCCCGAATAGGGTAAGCGCACTGAGTAACTGCGCTTGCGCGGCAATCAGGGACGCGGTTCCTGTGCATCAGGTATAGCAGGCGCTGGAGGGCTGCTGTTCAAATCGCAATCAGCGTCGTATCCCACACCGCTAACACACATGATGATCGGTGATAATGTTGATTGGCTGCTCGCTGCAGGCAGTGCGCGCGATGTTCCGCGATAGTATTCGCCCTACATCGAGCATACCTGTTGTCCAACCGGCGACGTGCGGGGTCACGATAACGTTGTCCATTCCTCCGAACGGCAGATTGGCGGGGGCGAACGGTCCGGGCGCGGACGGGTATCGATACCATACAGCAAGGGCAGCCCCGGCGATGCGTCGCGACAGGACGGGCCGAACCGAAAAGCAGCTCTATACCGACGGCGTGAGGGAGTTTGACTTGCGCTCTTTCAGAGTGAGCGATGCGTGCCGTCGCAGAACGGCTGATTGCCGCTCTTGCCGCGGGCGCACCACCAGTACGAGTTGCTGGGCTCCACGTCCATGCGATACGGACTCTTCTGCGCGATAACAGGTTGCGTGCCTGAGATTTTTCGCCCCTTCAGTTGGCTCTGACGTTCGCCATAGTGTCATCCAGCGTGCGCTGCAGGCGCGCTACCATGTCGTCCACTTCGGCCTCGGTGATGATCAGCGGCGGCGAGAAGGCGATGCGGTCGCCGATGAAGCGCGTGATCAGCCCATGCTTGCGCGCATGTCCATCGGCAATGCGACCCATGCCACGCGCCGCATCGAACGGCGTGCGAGTCGCCTTGTCGGCCATCATCTCCATGCCGCACATCAGTCCGACGCCACGCACATCGCCGATCAGCGGGTGGTCGGCAAACTTCTGCAGCGCCTGCTGCATGTACGGCCCGACCTGCTGCACGTGGCCGATCATGTCCATCTCATCGTAGATACGCAGCGTCTCCATCGCGACCGCGGTGGTCACCGGATGGCCGGCATAGGTGAAGCCGTGGGAAAAATTGCCCAGCTTGCGGCTTTCGTCGAGCATTGCCTCGAATACGCGCTGATTGATCAGCAGCGCCGAGATTGGCTGCATGCCGGCTGACAGCGCCTTGGCGGACGAGATCATGTCGGGCCGCAGATCGTAGGTCTGGCTGCCCCACATGCTACCGGTACGGCCAAAGCCGCAGATCACCTCGTCCGCAATGAACAGCACGTCGTGTTTGCGCAGGACGGCCTGCATCTTTTCCCAATAGGTGCGCGGGGGTGTCAGACCGCCGCCCGCGCCCATCACCGGCTCGGCGATGAAGCCGCCGACTGTATCGGGGCCTTCGGCGACGATCAGCGCCTCCAGCGCATCGGCCATCCGGGTGGCGAACTGCTCCTCGGTCTCGCCATCTTCATGCAGACGGTAGTAGTGCGGGTATTCGGTGTGGCGGAAATCGGGGAACGGCAGTCCGAAATCGGCGTGCATGTCGGCTTTGCCCGATGCACTGATCGAGGCCGATGTGCTGCCGTGGTAACCCATCCTCCGGCCGATGATCTTGCGCTTGGCAGGCTTGCCGATCGCGGCGTGGTAGTACCACACGAGCTTGATCGCCGTGTCATTCGCTTCGGAACCGGAGCATTGAAACAGCACCTTGCTCATCGGCACCGGGGCGATCTGCAGCAGCTTTTCGGCTAGGTCGACGCCGGGTTCGTTGGTGGTGCCGCGATAGAGATGCGCGTAGCCCAGTTTGCGCATCTGCTCGTAGGCCACTTGGGCCAGCCGCTCCGAGGCATAGCCGAGCGAGGCGCACCACAGGCCCGCTGCGGCGTCGAGGAATTGTGTGCCGGAATCGTCCCACACGTAGATGCCCTGGCCGCGCGACATCACGACGGGGCCTTCGTCGAGATGCTGCACCAGATTGGTCTGCGGATGCACGATGGAGGCGATGTCGCGCGCCTGCACCGAGTTGGGCGCCACGTAGGTCATAGATGGTTCCGGGAGACAGCCCGACCTCCTGCTGTCATAGCCAGACCTGATCGGGCCATCATTCCGTTCTCCTCGTCAGATCGAGTCGGCGCCGTAGTCACGCCGCGCCGCCGCTGGCGTAACGTATCCGTCCAGCAGGTCCGCGGAAAGCCGGCTGCGATCTCGTTCCTGAGGTGGACCATAGCCGCCAGAACCGGGCGCCTCGACCACGACGAGCGAGCCGGCGGGGGCGATGAAGCCTCCCTTGCTGTTGAGCTTTCGTGCGTTGCCCTGCGGCGGGATTAGTTGCAAGCGCGCCGCCCCGCCGCATTTTCCGTCCGCCAAGCCGAATGGCGGCGTCACGGTGCGTTCGCAGCAGACGGCGGCGTGGGCGTCGCGTTCCAATACACGCCACGTCCGGCGTACGCCGAGGCCGCCGCGCCACGTGCCGGCGCCGCCGCTGTCGGGCACCAGCGCGTATTCTTCGACACGCAAGGGGAAACTCATCTCGATGATCTCGATCGGCGTGTTCATCATGTTGGAGACGGTCGAGGCGACCGCGTTGATGCCATCCTTGACCGGGCGTGCACCGAAGCCGCCCTTCACCGATTCATAGCTGACATAGCGTTCGCCGGTGCGATAGTCGGTGCCACCGAAGGTCATCACGGCCGAGGTGCCCTGCGAACCGGCCATGACCGTGCGTGGCGTGAAAGCGAACATCGCCGCCATCACCATGTCGGCGACGCGATGCGACATCTCGTGGTTGGCATACACAACCGGTGCCGGAAGTTGTGCGTTCACCACCGAGCCGGCGGGTGCAGTGACGGTGACGGGGCGCCAGCACCCGGAGTTGGGCGGGATCAGACTTTTGGGGTCGGCTATCATCTTCAATGCGCAGAACACGCCGGATGCTGTCACAGTCAGCGGCGCGTTCATCGGTCCGGGCACCTGCGGGTCGGAGCCGCTGAAGTCGGCGGTGATGCTGTCGCCGCGTTTAGTAATGCGCAGCTTTACGGTGAAGATATCGTCGTCGATTTCGCCTGGGGCGATGACGCCGTCGCCATCGAAGATATCGGTGAACTCGGCCTCGCCATCGGGCAACGCACGCAGAGCGGCACGCATCATGGTCTCGGAGTAGTCCTGCACCTCCTGCATGATGTCGAGCAGCGTGTCGGTGCCGTATTTGGCGGCCAGTTCCTGCAGGCGCACTGCGGCGCGCCAGTTGGCGGATACCTGAGCACGCAGATCGCCGAGCCGCTCGGTGGGCGTCCGGACATTGGCGAAGATGATTGCCTCGATGGCGGGATCAGGCTTGCCGTCGCGATACAGACGGATCGGCGGCAGGCGCAGGCCTTCGCCATAGATTTCCGTCACCGCGCCATAGCTGCCGGGCGTGGCGCTGCCTATGTCCGGCCAGTGCGCGCGCACGCAGCCGAAGCCGAGCAGGCGACCGTCATGAAATGCGGGGGCGATGACGTTGACGTCCGGGAGATGCGAGCCGCCGCGATACGGATCGTTGTGGATGAATACGTCGCCTGGCGCGACATCGGGAAACGCCTGCACGACGGCGCGCACCGCATCGGGCATCGAGCCGAGATGGATCGGCAGATCGGGGCCCTGCGCGACCATGTTTCCGACCGTGTCGAAGATGCCGCAGGAATAATCGCCGGCCACTTTCAGCAGCGGCGAATACGCAGTCTTCGCGAGAACGATCTTCATTTCCTCGGCTGCGCAGGTGAGTGCGTTCTTCACAACTTCGAAGCGGGCGGGGTCGGTCCGCAGGCCGGGCATGTCGAAACTCCTATCCGCTGTAGATGTCCTCAAGCGCGATTGCGATGCCCGGTGGGTCGAGCGCGAGCGGGCCGCTGGTCAGCATGTGCGTCTCGATGTCGCTGCCGGCATCGCCGCGCCGGTGATGCACTACTCGCGGCTGGTCGGGCCAGACGATCAGATAGTGTCGCAGCGATGGCAGGCGAAAATACTCGCCCAATTTCCATGCCCGGTCGACGCCGCTCGTGCTTGGCGACAGCACCTCGACCACGATCAATGGATCGGGCACAGCGACGGCCTCGCCAGGCAGCGACTGATCGCCACATCGTACGACGCAATCGGGTTCGTAGTCGCTGTCGCCGATTTCCAACGTCATTCCGTCGGTGAACACCTGACAGGGCAGGCGCGCGCGCAGTATTGCCTCACGAAGCGATCGCCATGTATTTGCCTTGGCGAGATTATGGCCGACCCGCTCGGGAGCCATCGCGACCACCACGCCCTGGATGCGCTCGTAGCGACCGGGGCGCCCCTCAGACCAGGCCCGGTACGCCGCCCGTGTCATCCGCTCGGGAGGCTCGCCGCGATCGATTGCTTCACTCATGACTGGCGCACTTTAGCCGAAGATACCCGAATTCATCGACCCGCGCCCGCCAACCGGGTGGCAGCACGGTGGTAGAGTCCATGGCCTCGATCACCGCCGGGCCGGCGATTTCGTCGCCGGACAGCAGTCCGTCGCGCCAGTGCACCGGCGTCGCGGAGGGGCCGGACGAGACGAACCACACATCTCTGGTTCGGGTCCGGGCGCGCGCTGTATCGCCACGTTGTGCCAGCACGAGGTCGGGCTGGCGACCCAGCGCAGTAAGCCGCAGATTGACCAGCTGCACGCGTTCTGTGCGATTGGCATGGCCATAGGTCTGTTCGTGTCTGGCGTGGAACGCCTCCGCCAGTTCATCGAGGGATGCGCGCGTGATCGGGCCTTCAGTGATTGGCACGGTCAGCTCATAGGCCTGCCGGCGATAGCGCACATCCGCCTGGCGCTGCAGCACCTGTCGGTCCGCCGGGACGCGTGCGGTGCGCAGCATCTCGCGCCCTGCCTGCTCCATGCCGGCCATCACATCGGCAACCCGCGCTGGATCAGCCGCCGCTAGATCAGCATACAGTGTGCGGGAATAGTCGCGCTTGAGATCGCTCGCGACCAGACCAAGCGCGGAGAATGCGCCGGGCGAGGGCGGTATGATGACCTCGGGGATCTGCAACTCCTCCGCCAGCGCCACCGCGTGCACCGGACCCGCGCCACCGAACGCGATCAGGCTGAACTCCTGTGGGTCATAGCCGCGCTCGATCGACACGATGCGGAGCGCCTGCGCCATGTTGCTGTTGACCACCTCCACGATGCGGGCAGCGGCTTCCGCCACCGTCACTCCGAGCGGCCTGGCGATCGCGGTCTCGATTGCGCTTTCGGCGGCAGCCAGGTCAAGCCGCAGATCGCCACCGAGCAACGCTTCCTGATCAAGATAGCCAAGCACGATGTCGGCGTCGGTCACCGTGGGCAGCGTGCCGCCGGCACCATAGGCGGCAGGCCCCGGCGCCGCACCGGCACTTTGCGGGCCGACCTTCAGCGCGCCGCCTGGATCAATCCAGGCGATCGAGCCGCCACCCGCGCTGACCTCTGCCAGATCGATCACCGGCACGCGGATCGGGTGTCCCGTGCCATGCATCCAGCGGTTGGCGTGGCCGGCGCCGCCGACCTCGTACTCCGCTGTCACCGAGACCTGGCCATCGGCGATGACGCTCGCCTTCGCGGTGGTGCCCCCCATGTCCAACGAGATCAGGTTCGGTCGCGCCAACTGCCGCCCCGCCAGCGACGCCGCGATGACGCCGGCTGCGGGGCCGGATTCAACCGCCATCGCCGGCATGCGCAGTCCCTCGGCGATGTCGAACACGCCGCCGGACGAGCCCATGACGTGCAGTTGCGGCAGTCCGAGACGGGAGACGGCGGTTTGCAGCCGATCGAGATACGAAGCCAGCACCGGTCCCACCACGGCGCAGACCGCCGTGGTGCTGGCGCGTTCGAATTCGCGGATCTCTGGCAGCACTTCGGAGGACAGGTAGATGCTGACGTCGGGCAATGCCGCACGCAGTGCTTCGCCGACCTGTCGTTCGTGCGCGTCATTCAGGAACGAGAACAGGAAAGACACGGCGACCGTCTGCAGTGCCGCATCGCGGATCGCATCGATCAGCGCCGGCAGTTCGTGTTCGGCGAGCGGCGTCACCACTTCGCCCTGTGCGTCCATTCGTTCGGTGATCTCGAAGCGCCAGCGCCGTGGCACCAATACGGCGGGCGCATCCTGCAACAGATCGTAAAGGTCGGCGCGGGATGAACGCCGTAGCTCCAGCAGATCACGCATGCCGCGCGTCGCGATGAACCCCGCGCGTGCTCCCTTGTTCTCCAGGAGCGCGTTGGTCACCACCGTCGTTGCGTGGGCCAGAAGCGAAACATCCGCCGGTTCGATGCGATTGGCGTCCAGCGCCTGACGGATGCCATCGATCACCGCCTGGCCGAAATCGTGTGGCGTGGTCGGCAGCTTGGCAATGGCGATGCGCCCGGTGTCTTCCTCTACCAGGCCCACATCAGTGAACGTGCCGCCGATGTCGATGCCGATCCGCCATGCCATCCGATTGTTTCCCGTTCAGTAGCCGCTACAACCGACGGACCATGCCAGAGGCTCGCCCCATCCTGTCCGGATCGCCACCCGGCCAGGCCATCTCCCGCCTGATGCTGTTCTTCGCCATTGTCTACACTGTCGAGGGTTTCTGCCAAGCCAAGGCGGGCATCATCTGGCAGCCGCTGACGCACTACCTGAAGCAGACCCAAGGCTGGGACACGGTGCAGATCGCCGCTTCGCTGGCAGTGCTGGACGTGCCATGGGTGATCAAGCCGATCTACGGCATCATCTCGGACTTCCTGCCGTTGTTGGGGTATCGTCGCCGTTCCTATCTGCTGCTGGCGAACGCCGGTGCGGTTGCTGCATTCCTGTGGACCACGCAGGTGCTGGCGTCCTCTGCCATCGTCTTTGCGCTGCTGCTGACGGCGATCGCAATGGCGATGGCGAGCACGGTGTGTGGTGCATTGCTGGTCGAGAACGGACAGAAGCACAATGCGAGCGCAGCATTCATCAATCAGCAGTGGCTGTGGTTCAACGTGGCAATGATGGTCGGTTCACTGCTCGGCGGTGGCGTGATCGAGCTTCTGCCAGCCGCTGGCGCCCTGCATGCCGCCGCGGCAATCGCTGCCGTCGCACCGATCCTGGTCATCGTGAGCTGCATTGCGTTGGTGGACGAGCGGCGTGCGGCGATGAATGTCGCGGAGTTTCGTCGGGCGCTGCATGGGTTCCTTGCGACATTCCGTTCGCGCACGCTCTGGCTGATCGCAGCGTTCCTGTTCTGCTACTACTTCAGCCCGGGCTTCGGCACGCCGCTCTATTTCCACATGACCGATACACTGCACTTCTCCCAGACCACGATCGGCATGTTGTCATCGGTCAGTGCCGGCGGCTGGATCGTCGGTGGCCTGGTTTACCGCTCCCTGCTCTCCGGCATGACCACGCGAGGCTTGCTCTACCTCAGTATTGTTGGCGGCGTTTTGGGGGCGCTTGCGTACCTTGGCATGGTCAACGTGCCAAGTGCGATTGCGATTGCGTTCATCAATGGCGTCGCCGGGATGATCGCCAGCATTGCAACGTTGTCGCTGGCAGCCGAACATTGTCCCGCGGGATCGGAAGGCTTTGCGTTTGCGGCGTTGATGTCGGTGATCAATCTCGCCGCGCCGCTGTCTGATACCGCCGGGGCGTTCCTGTACGAGCATCTGTTCAATCGGGCGCTTGCGCCGTTGATCCTGGTGTCGGCGGCATTCACGGCGCTGATCTTTGTGCTCGTGCCGCTGCTGGAGAAGTTTGGCGCTGTGGCACAAAGTTCGCCGGGCGCTACAACCGTTAGTTGAGAATCCTGGTGCTTCGGTCGACGTGGTGATTACGGATACCGAGCAAAAATGAACAAAGATTAGTGCGTCCGTCATGCGGTGGTGCGAGCGCAGCCACCATTCTACGCGCCGGAGACCAGGACGATGCGCGCGTACGCTGCCGTGATCGGTGTAGTGCTTGGTTTGGTGGTCGTATGGGCCGCCCTGGTGCCGCTTGTTGCCTTCTAAAGCATGATCGCTTTAGGTTGATGGATAACCGGCATTGACGAGGTAGTTGGCGCACTCGGCCGGAGTGAACTGCTTGAGAAGTCGACCAATGCCTCGCCAAGTGGCCGTCACGGATCGGGCTGCGGCCTTCCGC
>JBKPSV010000309.1:0-17894 GCA_046735215.1 Pseudomonadota bacterium
GCCAGCCGCACCTATGCCTCGGTGACCAAGCAGGTCGAGCATGTCATCGTCCCGGAGCAGGTGCCGGCAGCGATGCGCCGTGCGTTCAGCCAGCTCAAGAATGGGCGGCCTGGGCCGGTCATGGTGGAGCTGCCGCGCGACCTGCTGGCGCTGGAGATCGGCGGAGACACGCTGGACCATAGCCCGGTGCGCAGGACACTCGCCGCGCCTAATGCAGATGACGTCGAAGACGCAGCGCGCCTGCTGGTGGAGGCCTCGTGCCCAGTGATTCTCGCCGGCCAGGGCGTGCTGTACGCCGAGGCGAGCGATGATCTGGTGCGACTGGCGGAGCTGTTGCAAAGCGCCGTGATGACAACGGTGGATGGCAAGAGCGCATTCCCCGAAGATCACGCGATGGCGCTGGGTTCGGGTGGCAACGGCTTCACCGGCCACGGGGCGCATTTCCTGTATTCCCGTGCCGACCTGATTCTGGCGATCGGCACCGGTCTCAACCGGCACCCGTTGACCACGCCGCCGTTGCCGAATGGCGTGCGGATCATCCACGCGACCAATGACACGCAGGACCTCCACAAGAGCTACGCGACCGAGGTGGCGCTGCTAGGCGATGCGAAGCTGACCTTGGCAGCGCTGGCCGAGGCGGTGAAGGAGCGTCTTGGCGGTCGGCTGCTGAACCGGTCCCCGGCCGAGGAAATCGCCGCGAAACGCGACGCATGGCTGGCGCACTGGCAGGCCAAGCTGACTTCGGCGGAGACGCCGATCACGCCGTACCGTGTGATCAACGAGTTCATGCGCGTGATCGATCCCGCAGAGGCGATCGTGACGCATGATTCGGGAAGCCCACGCGAACAGCTGCTGCCGTTTTACCGTGCCACGTGGCCGCGTTCGTACCTCGGGTGGGGAAAGTCGCATCAGCTGGGCACCGGGCTTGGCTTGACGATCGGCGCCAAGGTCGCGGCACCGGACAAATTCTGCGTCAACTTCATGGGCGATGCGGCGTTCGGCATGACCGGGCTCGACTTCGAGACCGCGGTGCGCTGCGGGGTGCCGATCTGCACGATCGTGCTGAACAATTCGACGATGGCGATCGAGATCCCGCACATGAAGCTGTCGCACGAGAAGCATAATGCGCGTGATCTCGGCGGCAGCTATGCCAATCTGGCGCGCGACCTCGGCGGCTGGAGCGAGCGGGTAGAGGATCCATCGCAGATTGGCGAAGCGATCCTGCGTGCCCGGCGGCAGACGCAGGAGGGCAGGGCGTGTCTGCTGGAATTCGTCACCAGTCAGGAGACGGCGTTTTCACGACGGGAGGCTTGATGGAGGAAGCCGACCAGCTGGAGCGCGCGGCCGAATGGCGCATGCGGATGGTGGATGCCGATCCGTCGGACAAGGTGAGCCGTGATGCCGCTGCGTTGCTGGAGAGATTGGCGGAAGAGGTGCGACGCTTGCCGGGAACGCCAGTTCTCCGCGAGTACACGGCGATCATGAACTGGTTGGGCGAGTCGGACGACATCGTCGATTTCGCCGACATGGCGAATGACTTTCGTGCGCGGATCGGGGTGGATCATCAACCGGCAGATGGCGAAGCCTACTTACGGGCACTGATTGATCTGGCAAAGCGGTCATTTGGAGCTTAGCCAGCAGGCATGGGAGGTTCTCGATCCTGGAGAACGTGGACTTCCATGATCCTTCCTTAGCGCAATGAACCGTCCATCAGAGTTTTGTATGCACTGCTGTTTTCGGCCGGGGCCATCGCTCGGAGGTCTCGGCCCCTAACGATGAAAGTGGCGCAACTTGATCCACCTACCAAGCCGTCGCGCCGTTCTGCTCTCTGCAATATCGCTCTTTGCGCCATTGCCTTCGTTCGCTGAGCCGTGCGGCGGCACGATATCGCGGGAAGGTACGGCGCTCGCCCGGTTGCTCGACGCTACCGGGGTGGATCACCTCTGGCAGGCCCATTGGCACGTGGATTGGCAGACCGGTAAAGCCGATCGCGACCGTCCTGGCGGACGTGAGGCCGCGACTCATTGCAGCGCCTTCGTTGCCGCGGTCGCACAGAGTCTCGGGATCTATATCTTGCGTCCGCCCGAGCACCCGCAGGAACTGCTCGCCAACGCGCAAATGGCTTGGTTGCACACAGAGGGACCATCCTTGGGCTGGCGCCAGGTCGCCGATATGCGACAGGCGCAGGAACTGGCGAACCGTGGCAGTTTGGTGGTAGCGGCTTTTGCAGCACCATCGCCGCGCAAGCCCGGCCATATCGCGATTGTGCGCCCGAGCATGAAGGATTGTTCGCAACTTGAAAGCGAAGGACCTCAAATCACGCAAGCGGGCGCAACGAACTACCTGTCAACCAGCGTGGCTGAAGGTTTCAGGCATCATCACGGCGCATGGAGCGACAATGGTCTTGGAGCAATCAGATACTATGCCCATGCAATCGAACGTAGCCGGCTCATTACCTGACGGCGGCAGCATATCTATCCGATCGGTTTTGTGCCCGCCTCCGACAACCGCGCAATCTCCTGCACCAGCGCGTCCGTGGTGACCTGGTGGCAATAGCCACGATTGTTGCGCAGCGCCCAGTCGTGCCGCTCGGCACTCAGCGTGGCGCAGGCATCGGTCGGGACCGTGACAAGGTAACCAAGGTCGCAAGCGTCGCGCACGGCGGAATCGATGCACTGGTCGGTCAGCACGCCGGCGATAATCAGCGACCGGACGCCTAGATTGCGCAGAACGAAATCGATGTTGGTCGAGATGAACACCGACGAGGACGTCTTCGGCAGTACGATTTCGTCATCGGCGGGCGCGATCGCGTCGAGCACCTTGGCGTCCCAGGACCCACGCGGAACGAACAGGCCACTGATTTTGTAGTCCAGGCTGAGATCACGCCCGTCGCGCGTCAATGCTTCAATGACGGTGTACATCACCTCTATGCGCGCGCGCCGACATGCGGCCTGCAGGCGTTGCATGTTGGGCAGCGCAGTTTCCTGCATCGCACGGAAGAAGTACCCGTAGCGTTCATCGCGCTCGGGGGCGCCCATCTGGGCATACTCGCCACCGTCAGATCGCGCGTTGTAGTTCTGCACATCGACGAACAGCAGTGCGGCGTGCACCGGATCGATCGGCACGTCGCGACTCAGCATGGCAGCCTCTCCAACGCGATAAGCAGCAGGCGTTCGAAGCGTGCGGCCCACGCGGCCTGCCCCGCCGCATCGGCAATCAGATCCTGGCGGATTTCAATTTCGACGTGTCGCAGCCCACGGCGCTCTGCATGTACTGGGACGCCATAGTCGGTGGCGTCACTCACCGCGTAGGGCGCATTGTCCCCCACCACCAGGTCACCTTCCGCGCGCAGAAGATCGAGCATGATGTTGGCAAGCTGCGCATCGCGATTGTACAGCACACCGACCTGCATGGCCCGCGATTCGTCTTTGAACACCGGCGTGAAGCTGTGCATCGCGATATAGATTGTGCGTCGTTGTGCGGCCTGGCGGGTGTCGAGCAGGCTGCGGATGCGTCCGTGGTACGGTTCGAACACCGCAGCCCTGCGCATCTCGCGTTGTGCCTGCGTGAGGCCGAGGTTGCCGGGGATCGGGGTCGACTCGCTGACTTCTGGGATCGAGCTCGGCACCCCCGGATCACGATTGCAGTCGATCACCAGCCGCGAGTAGGTCTGCAGCACGGCCGTCGCATCAAGCGCTGCAGAGAGGCGCTTGGTCACTGCAGCGATCCCGATGTCCCATGCAATGTGGCGGTCCAGTTCGCTTTCCCGCAGCCCAAGGCGCTCCAGGCTGTGCGGAATGGCGCGGCCGGCGTGATCAGCGGTGAGGAACAGATCTGAGCGGCCATCCTCGCGCAGCACCCGGACAGGCGAGGGTTCGTCAGGCGCAAGCAACGCTGTCATTTCCGATGTACCCACCATTCCGCCTCGAAACCGAGCAGTGTAACGGTGCCATCCCGTGTCGCACCAAGCTTCTGTGCGACGCGAAGCGAGCGGGAGTTCTCTGGCAAAATGAAACTGGCCAGGCGTGTGAAGCCAGGCCCACCAAATGCCCATTCCCGCGCTGCGGCGGCCGCTTCCGTGGCAAACCCATTCCCCCAAGCTGCGCGGGCGAGGGAGTAGCTCAGCTCCGGTTCGGGCCAGTCCACCGGGTGCAGCACTCCCGTGAAGCCCACGAAGCAGGCGTCAGCGACACGCTCTACGGCGAAGAGCCCGTAGCCTCGCAGTGCCCATTGGCCGAGTGACGATTCCATCACCGCCCAGGCCTGCGCGCGATCGCGCGGGTTATTGCCGCGGTAGCGCCGCACCTCGGGGTCGGACTCCATCGCGGCCCAGGCGTCGATATCGGCAGCGCGGAATGCGCGCAGGATCAGCCGTTCGGTGCGCAGGGTCGGTATCTCGAATGTCGTGGTCATGCCGCTTAGCATGGCCCCGCTATGCCAGCCTCTACCAGCCCGCTCCCTTCACTTGAAGCGTTGCTGCACATGCCGACGGCCGAGACGTTGATCGCCCGGTTCGGTCGGACTGCGACCGCTGCCGCGTTGCGGACCGAGCTCGCTTCGCGGCGGTCGGCGCGGGCATTTCACGCGGCGCCGGCGGAGATTCTCGATGTCGCCGCCGATGCATTGGCACGGCGCTTTGCGCGATCGCAGCGGCCGGTCTTCAACCTGACCGGGACGGTGCTGCACACGAACCTGGGCCGCGCACCCTTGCCGCGGGCTGCCGCCGAGGCGGCTGCCGAAGCGCTGACCTCCGCAACCACGCTCGAGTTCGACCTCGTCACTGGACAGCGTGGGGAGCGTGACGAGCACGTGGCGCGACTGCTGCGCGAGATCACCGGGGCGGAGGCGGCGACCGTGGTCAATAACAACGCGGCGGCAGTGCTGCTCATGCTGAATACGATCGCGCTGGGGCGCGAGGTGCTCGTATCACGGGGCGAGCTGATTGAAATCGGCGGCGCTTTTCGCATTCCGGACATCATGGCGCGCGCCGGTGCGGCGTTGCGTGAGGTAGGTACGACCAATCGCACGCATGCGCGTGACTTCAGGGATGCCATCGGCGCTCAGACGGCTCTGCTGATGCGCGTGCACCAGGCGAATTTCGCAATCCAAGGCTTTGTGGCGGCCGTGCCCGCCACCGAATTGGCGCTGATTGCGCACGCGGCCGGACTGCCGATGGTCGAGGATCTGGGCAGTGGGAGCCTGGTCGATCTCGCGGCGTGGGGGCTGCCGCATGAGCCGACCCCGCAGGAGTCGCTGCGGGCAGGCGCCGATCTGGTCAGCTTCTCCGGCGACAAACTGCTTGGCGGCCCGCAGGCAGGATTGATTGTCGGTCGGTCGGAGTGGGTCGGCCAATTGAACCGCAATCCCCTGAAGCGAGCCCTTCGCCTGGACAAGGCTCGGCTAGCGGCCCTGGAGCAGGTGCTGCTGCTCTATCTTTCGCCGGAGCGCCTGGCCGCGGAACTGCCGACCATGCGGTTGCTGAGCCGTTCCGCCGAGGACATTCAGCAGACCGCGGTGCGACTGGCGGCCGCGGTCCGCGCGAGGTGGCCGGGTCGGCCGGTTGCCGTCGAGGCGTGCCGGAGCCAGATCGGTTCAGGCGCCCTGCCAGTGGATCTCCTGCCTTCGTTCGCGGTGACCATCGGCGGAAGCGGCCTCGGATCCCTTGCGGAGTGGCTACGCGGTTTGGCGCGCCCGGTGATCGGGCGGATCGCCGAAGGGCGCGTGTGGTTGGACTGCCGGTGCGTGGAGGCGGCGGACGAGCCTGTGTTCATTGCCCAGATCGCGGGGCGGGCAGATAACTGACAGCGGAAGAGAAGCGGCTCCGGTGGGCCGGCCGGCCTTCAAAGCCGGTTGGAGCTGCTCGGCGGCTCCGGGTAGGTTCGACTCCTGCTCTCTTCCGCCATCCCCCCGTGGGGACGGTGATGTTGCCATCGGGCAACACTGTGCCCGAAAAGCGTGGCCCCCTCTCGCGTTAGCGGCCGTTCTTGGTTATGGTTGGTGGAGCGAAAGGGCGTTCTTGCCCTACGAGACAACCGCGCCAGGGTTGGCGCCGGCAGAACGAGGAGAAAGCAAATGCAGCTTCGGAGTGCGCTCCTGGCAGCCACAATGTTGGCGACGCCGGTTGTGGCGAGTGCGCAGCCGGTCACCGGCCTCTACGTCGGCGCGGGCGTTGGCGTGAACATCACGCAGCAGGAGAATATCAAGCGCGGTGGGGTCCCGACGACGTTCTTCGGCGCGACGAGCGGTGCACCGATTTTGGGCAACCTCAATGGCCAGATGAAGGGCAGCACCGGCTTCGTCGGCCTCGCGTCCGTTGGTTGGGGCTTTGGCAACGGGCTCCGAGCTGAAATCGAGGGCAGCTACCGCAACAACAAAGCCAATGGGTTCACCCAGAACAGCGGCAGTTCTATTGGCGCTCTTGGCGGTGGCAGCACCGAGCAGAAGTACGGCGGCATGCTCAACGTGCTGTACGACTTCAACGGTCTGACGCCGTGGTTCGTGCCCTACATCGGCGCCGGTGTTGGATACCAGTGGATCAACGAGAAGTGGAACGTGAGGAACAACCTTCCGTTCACTGTACCGGCCTTCTCGACATTTGGAGGCTCCACTTTCGGCGTAAGCTCGCTGCAGCAGAACGGGAAAAGCACCGAGGGTTCGTTCGCTTATCAGGCGATCCTTGGCGCAGCCTTCCCGCTGGCTAGGGTTATGCCTGGGTTGGCCTTCACTGCTGAGTACCGCTTCCTCGGCACCACTGGGAACCGTAGTTACACCGGCCAGGCGGCCGCTGTGTCGACCGCCGGCAATTTCGCCACTGCGCCGTCCAGTGTTACTTTCGGCCCGAGCTACAACCACGCGGTTCTGGCTGGTCTGAGGTATAACTTCGGGGTCGCGCCGCCGCCGCCGCCGCCGGCTCCAGCACCTGTTCCGGCGCAGGCTCCGGCCCGTTCGTATCTGGTGTTCTTCGATTGGGATAAGGCAACGCTCACCGACCGGGCGCGCCAGATCATTCGCGAAGCGGCCGACAACTCGACCAAGGTTCAGTACACGCGCATCGAAGTGAACGGCTACACCGATACATCGGGCACGCCGCAGTACAACATGGGTCTGTCGATCCGCCGTGCGAACGCGGTGAAGGCAGAGCTGATGAAGGACGGCGTGCCGGCCAATGCGATCACGACGCAAGGCTTCGGCGAGACGCACCTGCTGGTCCCGACGGGTCCTGGTGTGCGCGAACCGCAGAACCGGCGCGTCGAGATCATCATTCGCTGATCGCTGGCCGAACAAGTTAAGACAGCGGATTGGGGCGCCGGAAGGCGCCCCTTTTCGTCCGCGCCGAGGAGGACCTGAGCCATGCAGTTGCGCACTCTTTGGCTGGCAGCAGCCTTTGTCGGCTTGGCATGCGCCGCGCAAGCGCAGCCGTTTCAGGGCCTCTATATCGGTGCCGGCGCAGGCTATAACCTACCCCAGAACTGGTCCAACTCCCGGGCGACGGTGGCCGAGCCGAAAGGCGGGGCGGCGGGTCTCGCCAGCATCGGGTATGCCCTGGGCAATGGGTTCCGGTTCGAAATCGAGGGCAACTACCGCTGGGCGGGGCTGAATCGTGAGGCATTTGCCGCCAACACAAGCGGATCCGTTCAGACTTATGGCGCCATGGCGAACGTGCTGTTCGATATCGATATCGGGGCTCCCTGGATCTACCCCTATATCGGCGGCGGCGCGGGCTACGCCTGGACGCACTTCAACCGTAACTCTGTGTTCACCGCGGCCGCATTTCCCGCGCTTGGCAGCCATTTCGATCAAACGCAGGGTGGGTTTGCGTTCCAGGCGATCGGTGGCCTGTCATTTCCGATGCCCGGGGTACCAGGCCTCTCGCTGACCACGGAATATCGCTTCTTCGGCAAGCCTTACAGCGAGACATTCGATGGCTCGCAGTCCGTGTCAGGACTGGCTGCACACCTGCCGATCGCGGTCACCGCGCAGAGGCAATACAATCACAGCTTTATGCTCGGGGTTCGTTACGCCTTCAATGTCGCGGCGCCGGTCCCCGTCGCCCCGCCTGCCCAGGCTGCACCCGCGCCCGCGCCGGCGCGCTCCTATCTTGTGTTCTTCGACTGGGACAAGGCCACGCTGTCTGATCGCGCGCGGCAAATTATCAGGGAAGCGGCGGACAACTCCACACGTGTCCAGTACACGCGGATCGAGGTGAATGGCTACACGGACACGTCGGGCACACCCCGATACAACATGGGTCTGTCGATCCGGCGCGCGAATGCGGTCAAGGCGGAACTGATCAAAGACGGCGTGCCGCAGAATGCGATCGCGGTGCAGGGCTTTGGCGACACCAACCTGTTGGTGCCTACGGGACCTGGCGTGCGCGAGCCGCAGAACCGTCGGGTCGAGATCATCATCCGCTGAAGGTGCCCGCCGTGACGACGCGAGTTAAGATCGCTTGTGTCGTCACGCTGAGCGGCTTGCTGTTCATGAACGGCTGTGCGCCGGAACCAGTCGAAGAGGCGGCGCCCGAACTGCCGCTACCTCCGGTGCCGCCACCTCCACCGCCTCGCAAGCCTGCAACTCCGACGATCCACACGACCTGGACGTTCCGCACGGGCGGGGACGACTGCGCCGCCGAGGCGTCAGCGCCAGGCGTCTCGCTGCAGATTGCAGTCCAGCGCAATGTACCGATGCGTCTGAGCCTGATGCTCCAGCCTGTCTCACTGGCGTCGCGGGCCGCCATTCCTCTTCGGTTCAATGGGGCGGCCGGCTCGTGGCGCGTCGTGGGACGCGCTACGGGGTCGCATGTCCTTGCTGCGTCCCTCGGCTCGGACGCGGCCGCGCTGAGCCATATTCTGGTGCTGCTGAGCGGCGGACTACTTGAGGTGGGTGAGGCGGGGACCTCCCTCGCCACCTTGGACATAAGCCCTTCGGACAGAAACGGCCAAGCCTGGTTCGACTGTGCTCGGAGCAAGGTATTATGACCGTTAGCGAAAGTTGCTTCTCACACGCGGCCGGCTGAAACCAAGTCGTAGCCTTCGGCGGATAGGTTTCGGCGCGTAATCGAGGGAGGTCGCGGTGAAGCGCGTCGTCAACATCCTCGTGGCGCCGATACGGCTGATTTCGCGTCCGATCGCCCTGTTGGCCGTGGCGTTGCTGCTGGTCGGAGCATGGGGCCTCACCGCGTTCATTCAGACCGCACAGGTGGCGCGCGACACGCTCAACAGCCTGACGGTTGCGGCTGGCGCAGTGGCGGCATCGATCGACGTACCGCTCGAACATTTTGCCGACATGAGCGACAGCATCCGGGCGAGCGATCTTCAGGGCGACAAGATCGCGCTGACCAGTCGGCTTCTTCGCCTCCAGGCCGCAGTGCCGCCGTCCGCCGCCACCTTCGCGGTGAATGCCTCGGGCCAGTTGCTGGCGTCCTCGTCGCCCTTTGCGGCCGCCGATGCGTCGGTGGGAGACGCCGACTGGTTCCGGCGTGCCACTGCCGACAACGGCATGGCTCTATCCTTGCAGCGCAGCGACTCCTGGCTCCGGAGCGGGATGTCGCTGCTGCTGACAAGAATTGTGCGCGATGCCGCGGGCAAGCCTGCAGGCTTGGTCGGCGCCCTGTTCCGGTTCGACGATCTTGCCCGGATGATCGGGCATACGTGGCTCGGGCCTGGTGTCGCGATCGAGCTTCGTGGCGTCGACGGCCCGCTGGTGCTGTCCAATCAGACCACGACACGACAGCCGCCGCTTGCTGCGGGCGAACCAGATCCTGATTGGGGCAACCAGTTGCTGGCGGTGGCGAATCGGGTGCTGGGCATTCCGGTTCAGCTGTCGGTATCCGCACCGCTGCACAGCGTGGATGCAACCGTCAACGCCAGCATCCCAACCGACGTGGCGCTGAAGACCCATTGGCTAGGGGCTCGTGCGGTGGCCATCCTTGGTGGCACCCTGCTGGTAGTTTGGCTCTCCTGCATAGCACTTGCAGTCTCGGTGCGCTCGAAGGGCGACCGGTCGGTTGCCCTGCCGGTCGGTTTCGGAGCGGACTGGCAGATCGAGCTTGATCGCCGCGGCTGTGTCAGGACGGTGCACGGCTTCGTACCTGACCAACTGCGGGATGCAATCGGCCAGCCGCTGCTGACGGCGCTTGGACTGGCACCTTCGCAGGATGCTGGCCAGCGTATCGCCGAGGCACTGGATGCGCACTCATGTCAGGATTACATTCAGGTTGCGTTGTCCACTGAGAATGGCACCGACCGCATTCACCGGTTGCGGATCGAACCGGTGCCGGACGGCGACTATGTCTGCGCAGGCCGTGATGTGACGGTCGAGGTCGAACTGGCCGCAAAGCTGCAGTCGGTGACGAGTGCCGGCGAGGCGGCGCAGGAACAGGCAGCAACGGTCGCGCGTGACCGCGACAGGGTCCTCGCAGCGCTGGGTCACGACGTGCGCACGCCGATGAACTCGATCATGGGCATTTGCTCGCTGCTGCTCGACAGCGAACTGGAACAGGAGCAACGGCTCTGGCTGGAGCGCATTCGGGCCAGCTGCGATGCGCTGTTGGCGATGCTGAATGGACTGCTGGAGATCGCCAGCGGCGAGGTCGGCGGCGGCGGATTGCAGACCGACGAAGTGGATGTGATCGGCCTGGTGCGCGAGGTCACCGAAACCCTGCAGCCCCAGGCGCGCGACAAGGGGCTGGAGCTGAAGACCCGATACGATGACCTGCTGCGCGGTCATTGGCTGGTTGATCCGACCCGCTTGCGCCAAGTTCTATTCAACCTGGTCGGCAACGCCATCAAGTTCACCCACCACGGCCACGCCGAAGTGCGCGCTTCTGCCGTAGCGGGTTCATCAGACACACCCTCTATCAAGCTCTCGGTTTCGGACACCGGACCAGGTATCGCGCGTGAAGATCGTGACCTGATCTTCGAGCGGTTCCGTCGGGGCCACGACCAGGAGGACGGTGCGCATCCAGGTCTTGGTCTCGGCCTGGCATTGTGCCGCGAGAATGCACTGCTGATGGGTGGCACGCTGACGGTGGAAAGCGCGCTGGGCGTCGGCAGCGAGTTCACCTTCGAGTTCCCGTCCGAGCGCATTGCGCACTCGTCTGCCGGTCAATTGTTCCCCGGTCGGACCGCCCTGCTGGTCGGCGATGACGATGCCAGGACGCGATCGCTCGCGGGCCTGCTGGGCGATAACGGCATCGTCGTCGAGGTCGCGGCGGACGGTTATCTTGGGCTGGCGCTGGCAGAGCGCATCGAGGCGCAACGCGGCGCACTGGACCTGATCATTGTGCACGGTCGGCTGCTCGGCATGTCAACGGAGGTATTCGTGCACAGGCTGCGGGACACCGCGTTTGGCAGGCGCGCGATGGTCATCTGGCAGGGCAATGAGGAGTCCCACGCCAACGTCGATGCGATCGTTGCCGCCACCGCTGATCCCTATGAAGTCGCGTCCGCGGCCCAGCAGTTGCTGGCGCAGCGATCGCCGCTGGAGGTACTCGAGCCACTCGCCGCGGTGGCACGCGGCGGCCGCATTCTTGTGGTGGAAGACGATAGGGTGAACCAGTCGCTCTTGGTTGCTGGATTGTCGCGCCGTGGGTTTTCGACGTTTGTCGCCAATGACGGCGACGAGGCGGTGCGGCTTGCGAGCCACGATAGCTTTGATGCCATCCTGATGGACATCCAGATGCCACATCGCGATGGCTTTGAGGCGACGCAAAGGATCCGCGCTATGAGTGGCCGCGCGGCGACAATCCCGATCATTGCCTTGACCGGTCTCAGTGGCGCGGTGATCCACAAGCGTTGCATCGAAGCAGGTTTCACTGCGGTGCTGGAAAAGCCGATCAACCTCGACCGACTGGGCGCAACGCTGCGCCGCTGGCTGTCGGGTGGTCCTTCCGTGCGAGGCTTCGGTGTCGACCTGGTGCCCGCCGTGGCCGGCGCTATCGACAACTACGAGGCGGATGTCTCGCTGGTGTTCCTTGAAGAGATGGTTGCGGTCGTCGGCGTGGAACGTGCGCGCGCCTGCGTCGCCGATTTCGCGGCCGATGCGATTGCACGCTGCATGCGGCTCGGTGAGTTGCTGCCAGGCTGGGAAGCGGGAGCGATCGTGCGGAACTGCGAAGAGATCAGCGGTCTGGCGGAGACATGCGGTGCCATCGGACTCGGCGAAGTACTAGAGGAGATCGCTGACGCGGTGACCCGCAACGACCACTCGCGTGCCGAAGCGCTTGTTGAACGTCTTGAGACCGTGACGGCACGACTGGGGCCTGCGCTGACGGCATGTCTCGATCACATCGCCGGCCGCTGGCCGACCGGCAACAGCAAGGCGGCGTAGCTGGAGCGTGATGATCGAAGGCAGAATCGCCGGAGATCTGCATCATGCGATGAGACCATGAGCCAGAACGGGATGGCGCATCTGCCTGCGCTCGTTCGGCTCTAGCGGACACGACCTACGCGCCCGGCAACGAGGCGGACTTTTCTCGGTGCGGCAAACCAGATGGCAATTGCCGATAACAGGCTGCTTGCGAGGGCGATCCAGAAGGCCCTCCTGTAGCTGCCGGTCGCATCGTGCAGCGCGCCCGCCAACCAGGGACCGACGGCCCCGCCGGCGATGGATGCCAGCATCAGCGTGCCGAAAATGCTGCCATAGTGGCGGCCTTGAAAGATCTCGGCCGGGATTGCGCCGATCACCGAGGTAACGCCGTAGCCCAGCACGCCTTGTGCGGCGATCATCAGGTAGAGCAGCGGCATCGTCGGTGCATCGCGCAACGCCAAGAGCAGCAGGCATGTCGCGGTGAAGCCGAGGCTTCCGACTACCCAAACGAACTCGCGGCCAATGCGATCGGACAGGTGACCGAGAGCGATCTGGCCCGGAATGCCAGCCAGGCTGACACCGCCCAGCGCCCAGGCCGCAAGCCCCGGCGCAAAACCGATCTCCTGCAGGTATTTCGTCTGATGCACCTGCACGGCGTACCAGGTGAACAGGGCGCAGAAGTATCCAAGCGCGATCCACCAGAACTTCCCCGTTCGGAGTGCACGGCCGAGCGTCCAGTCGATTGCCACCCACGCCGGATCGACAATGCTAAGGCTGGCCTTCGCACCGCCGATGGCGTGTGCTGCGCCGTCGCCATCAGGATGGAGACCGATGTCCTCGGGCCGCCGTCGCACGAGCAGATTGAGCGGCAGCAACAGCGCCAGGACAAGGACGCCCAGCGCCAGGCAGGCACTGCGCCAGCCGGCGTGGATGATCAAGGACTGCAGCCAGGGCAACAGGATCACCGAGCCGACACCAACGCCCGAGAATGCCACGCTCATCGCAAGACCGCGGCGGCGCGCAAACCAGTTCGGCAGAAACAGTCCCTGGCCAGTGTAGCCCAGGCAGACGCTGCCGGCACCGACCAGTGCGCCCAGTGTCGCGTATAGGTGCCAGGGCGACGTCACCAGCGTGGCGAGCAGCAGGCCAGTGCCGATCAGGACAACCCCGAGCTCGTTCACCACAACGGGTCCGCGCCGGTCCATCAATCTGCCCAGTGTTGGGCTCAGGATGGCCGAGATGATGAAGCCGAATGAAAAGGCACCCGCCGTCATGCCTCGTTCCCAGCCGAATTCATCGAGGATCGGCGGAAACAGCAACGAAAACGCTGTGCGTGCATTGACCGCGATGCCCATGGTGACGAACACGACAGCGACGACGATCCAACCGTAAAACACCGGCAGTCGCGCATAGAGCGAGTGTGGCGAGGCTGCGGTCATTTCGGCGCAGCCTTCTTCCGTGCCTCGCGGGCATGACGCTCGCCGTACTTCATACCTTCCAGCTTGAGACCATCGGGATCGAGAAAGAACACGGCGTAATAGTCGTCGTAGTGTTCGCCGGCAGGATCGACGATGGTGGCGCCGAGTTCGCGTAGAAAGCCCTGCAACGCGTCCACGTCCTTGCGGCTGCGCAGCTCGAACGCATAGTGGTGGAAGCCGACGTCGCCGATTCGGTAGTTGCGCTTGCGACCTTCGGCATCGGCGGGACCTATCCAGAAACGGGTCTTGCCATTGGTCCAGCCGATCGCGTCCTGGTATTCGTCGGATACTTCGAAGCCGAGGAAGTCGAACAATCGGCCATAGAATGACTTCGACTTTTCGTAGTCGCTGACCCTTATCACCAGATGGTCAATGCCTACTACGCGGACCATGCTGTCCTCCCGGTGCTGGTTGACAATTGCATGACACCAAGCCGGGACATTGCAAACCGTTGCGGAAGCCTGCATCTAGGCCGGGTGCTGAACGGCACAGGGGCGCCTGGACATCGCCGGGGCCAGCGCCATCGACCTGCAATTCAACGCCGTCGCGAGGTCGCACAGCTCGATCGTGGTTGACCAGGCTGGCGTCAGCTTCTTGGCATCGGGACCTTGCTACTTGGAGCAAAGACCGTGTTGCGTCGCGGTAGTACTTTGATCCTGCTAAAGCCGGTGGCAGAAGTGGAGAGGATGCTGGGCGTCGTGGGCGTGGGGCTGAGCTGATGCCAATCTATTGCGACACGGGCGCAGCGCTCGCGGCGGCGCTTGTCCACAACTGAGCGGTTCATTGATTGCATTCTCTGACGTTGCGCAACGAGCTTGCCGAGGTCGTCTCGATGACGAGTTGGATCGAGGAGCGGGCTGCAGCCCTCGGCGTGTCACCGCAAACGGCACAGGCCCTGCAACTTTGCATGGAAGAGGCGGTGACCAACGTCATTTCATACGCGTTCGACCCCGAATCGGTACACGAGATCCGGATCAGGCTGTGGCGCGATAGCGAGACTCTGTTCGCCGAGATTACCGACGACGGAAGACAGTTCGATCCGCTTGCCTATGAAGGGGCGCCGATGGCCAGTGATCTCGCTTCGGTGCCGATCGGTGGCCTCGGTATCAAGTTGATGCGGGGCTACGCGGGAAGCATGACCTACCAGCGGTCCGGCCAGACGAACCGTTTGCTGATGTCGTTTCCTGTCGGCTGACTTGCCGGTCGCTCTGCTGACGCATACTGAGCACTTATGATGGACGAGTGTGAGGCACCTCGGGTGCAGCTGGACAACGGCGAAGCGACCAAGCCCGCGGCACAGAAGCCAATGCCGAAGGAGATTGGCGGGCCCAAAGGCCCGGAGCCAACCCGCTATGGTGACTGGGAAGTGAAGGGGCGCTGCAGCGACTTCTGATCGCTTCTCCGCATCAGCGGCGGTGCAGGGCGGCGGTCACTGTATTTTCGAGCAGGCAGGCGATCGTCATCGGGCCGACACCGCCAGGCACCGGAGTGATGGCGCCGGCGTGGGCAATTGCTTCATCGAATGCAACGTCTCCCACCAGTCTGCCGTCGCCAAGGCGATTGATGCCCACATCGATAACCGTTGCTCCTGGCGCGACCCAGTCGCCGCGGACCAGTTGGGGCCGCCCGGCGGCCGCCACGACGACGTTCGCCCGCCGGCACTCGGCTGCCAAATCGCGGGTGCGCGAATGTGCCATTGTCACCGTGGCGTTCGCGCCAAGCAGCAATGAGGCCATAGGACGGCCGACGATGATGGAGCGTCCCAGCACCAGAGCCCGCGCGCCCTCTAGTTCGACTTGTGCATCCGCGAGCAGCTTCATCACGCCGGCCAGTGTGCATGGAACGAGACCCGGCCGGCCCATGGCCAGCCTGCCGACATTCAGCGGATGGAAGCCGTCTACATCCTTCTCCGGGTCGATGGCCTCGACGATTGCCTGCGACGCGATGTGCGACGGGAGGGGAAACTGAACCAGTATCCCGTCCACCGCGGGATCGGCATTCAGCCGCGCAATCTGGGTGATCAGCGCTTCTTCGGTGGTCTCGGCTGGAAGCCGGATCGTCCGCGCCGCAATTCCGGCCGCCGCAGCTGCGCGGTCCTTGCTTTTCACGTAGACGGCGCTTGCCGGATCGTCTCCGATCAGGATGACTACCAGACCCGGACGGAACGGCAGCGTCGCCACATGTTCCGCCACTTGTGCACGCAAGGCCTGTGCGACGCGTCTTCCATCGATGATGCGCGCGGTCATAAGCGGTCGAGCCGCTCGGCAAGGTTCTGGGGGTCGCCGGTTACGTGCAGCGTTTTCTCGCGCGCTGTCGCTCCCGCGGCCACACGCACGGCCGAGATCGGCAGGCCAAGCGCTTCCGCGACGGTGGCGCAGACTGCGCTATTGGCGCGCCCGCCTGCGGGCGCAGCCGTCACAGCCACACGGAGCCGTTCGCCGCTGGCAGACGCGACGGAGCCGTGCAGTCCGGGTCGGTGCGATTTCGGCTGCACCTTCACGGCGACGGCAACACCGTCGGAGACGGGACGCCAGAAGCGGTTCAATAGACGGTTCGCACCAAGCTGACCTGGAGCTCGCCCAGCAGCATCCGTAGTGCCTGCAGCACCAGGATCAGGATGATGGGACTAATGTCGATGCCGCCAAGGTTGGGCATCAGGTTGCGGATCGGCCGCAGGCCCGGCTCGGTAATGCGATACAGAAAGTCTCCGACGGTCCAGACCAACCGGTTCCTCGTGTCCAACACTCCGAAACTGGTAAGGATGCTGAACAAGGCCGCCAGGATCACTGCCCAGATATAGAGGCTGAGCAGACGGTCCACGAGCCAGAACAAGGCCATCATCGGTGGCGGGTCTCCCGAAAGTCGCCGGAAGCTAGCGGGCGCAGATTCGCTCCGCAACCTGTGGCGAGGCGGCGTTGCTTGACTTTGGCAGGGCCCTCCGAGCATTGTCCGCGCCCTGCGGGACGGGGCTGTAGCTCAGCTGGGAGAGCACCTCGTTCGCAATGAGGGGGTCAGGGGTTCGAGTCCCCTCAGCTCCACCACGTCCCGTCCGCATCCGTCCATCGCCGTGCGAAATGCTGCTGAGAAACCTGCCGGGGCAGCGGGACCCTCGCTGTCGGCCGCAAGAGCTGGGGGCTCCGCCTCCAGCCGATACAACGACACAGAGTTCTCAAGGGTCCATCCGCGCCGGCGGGGGGAGGTCTCCGGATGAGTACTTCCCATCCGTCGAGACCTGCGGCTGGCTGCTCCACGCATCAGGCGGGCGTGGGGATGACGTATCGGCGGCGGGCATCAGCTGGTCGTGCAGCGTTCCGCCGACTCGCTGGGCCCCGGCGCCCACCGACCTGCCAGCCTGGTCGAGGCTCTGGCCCGCCCGCTGGCTGAAATCAGCCACGCCACGCTGCGCGTCAGTGACCCCCCGGTCGATATATGCGCCGGCACGCTGCATCGGCCCGGGCTGCCCAGGTTCCTGACAGGCGGTCACGCTCATTGGCAACAGCAGAGCCGCCACGAGCACCATCCTGCAAGTTCCTCTCATCGTGAGAGCTCCCAACGCCGCAACACCATGCCCATTCCGCCGTGATCGCTGCAAGTCGGAACGGCAGCGGCTTCTGGCAGGGATCAAGAAGTCTCATGGTATGAACGAGTTTGCGAGCCCAGCTTGCTTCTGCTAAGAAGTTAGGGCCAACGTTGCGAGGTGACCGGGCCGCGTAACCGGGAGTCCAGACCAGTATGACCGCCGATACCCACGCGACCACCGAATACGAGGTTGCACAGTTATTGGTTGACGCGCTCCATCTGGAGATAACGGCAGAGGACATTGAGCCCGAAGCACCGCTGTTCGGCGAGGGGTTGGGGCTGGATTCTATCGATGCACTGGAAATCGCCCTGGCAATCTCGCGGACCTATGGCTTCGAGTTGAAGTCCGAGGAAGGCCGCGCGCACCAGATTTTTGCCTCTCTGCGGAATCTCACCCGCTATATCGACACGCAACGAACCAAATAGCGCGCCGGCATGAGTGAAGCCATGTCCTTCCGCCTAGTCTGCCGCGCAGCCGACGATGTGCTCTTCCGTTTCAGGGACCGAGCGATCACGACGGCCGTGTTT
>JBKPSV010000310.1:0-19406 GCA_046735215.1 Pseudomonadota bacterium
GCTGGAGAGCGATGATGGACGTCGCCGACTGGCTGCGGCAGTTGGGGCTGGAACGCTACGACGCAGCGTTCCGTGAGAACGACATCACCGCCGCTGTCCTTCCCAACCTGACAGCCGACGATCTGAAGGACCTTGGTGTCAAGTCCGTTGGACATCGTCGCCAGATTCTCCAGGCCATCGCCGTGTTGCGCGGCGATGCAGAGCAGGGTGCAGCACAGAACGCGATTGGTGATCTGCGAACCCCAGAGCGACGGCAGCTCAACGTGATGTTCTGCGACCTGATGGGCTTCACCGAGCTGTCGTCGCGCCTTGACCCCGAGGATCTCAGCGGCGTGGTCCGCGCCTACCAGGAACGCGTGGCCAAGGTCATCGCTCGTTTCAACGGGTTCATCGCCCGCTACGTCGGTGATGGCGTGCTGATCTACTTCGGGTGGCCCGAGGCGCATGAGGCGGACGCCGAAAGTGCAGTTCGTGCAGCCCTCGCAATCATCGAGGCGATCGGTCAGGCGCCGGTCCGGACCGAGCAACTGCAGGTCCGCATCGGCATCGCCACGGGTCTGGTCGTGGTCGGCGAGCCGATCGGCCGGGGCGATGCACGGCAGCAGACCGCCATTGGCGAAACGCCCAATCTGGCTGCTCGCCTGCAGGCCCTCGCCGAGCCCAACGGTATCCTGATTGATGCCGTTACGCGCCGGCAGATTGGCGACCTGTTCGTCTGCCGCGACCTCGGTGCGGTCGCCCTGAAGGGTCTGCCGGACCCGGTAAGAACCTGGCAGGTGCTGGGCGAGGCCGCGATCGAAAGTCGGTTCGAAGCGCTGCACGCCCGAACAATGGCGCCGCTGATCGGGCGCGACGAAGAGTTTGAACTCCTCCTGCGGCGTTGGCAGCAGGCAAAGAGCGGTGAAGGTCAGCTCGTACTGCTGGCCGGAGAACCCGGCATCGGCAAATCGCGGCTGATCGCAGCGTTGGATGAACGGCTGCGCCAAGAACCGCACGAGAGCCTGCGCTATTTCTGCTCCCCTCACCATCAGGATAGTGCCCTCTATCCGATCGTCGCCCGTTGGGAGCGTGACCTGAACTTCGCCCGCGGCGATACGCCGCAGGATCGGCTGCACAAGCTCAATGTGGCGCTGGGCAGCGTGGGAGCTTCTCCGGACCATGTGGCGTTAATCGCTGACCTGCTATCGGTCCCTGTGGATGACAGCTACCCGCGCGTGGATCTGAACCCCCAGCGCAAGCGGGAGAAGACCTACGAGGCGCTGCTCCATATGCTGGCCCAGCGCGCCTCCCGCCAGCCGCTCCTGATGCTGTTCGAGGACGCGCATTGGGCCGATGCCAGCTCGCTCGAGCTCCTGGACAATGTGGTGCGGCAGCTGACCTCGCTCCCTGTCCTGATGATCGTCTCATACCGGCCCGAATTTCAGCCTGCGTGGGTCGGCCTTGCGGTGACCAGCCTCATCACTCTTCGCCGCCTGACCCAAAGCCAGGCCGAACAGCTCGCGCAACGGGTTCTCGTCCAAGATTCCATGTCGCCTGATGTGCTCCATCGCATCGTGATGCAGACCGATGGCGTGCCGTTGTTCATCGAGGAGCTGACCAAGGCTGTGCTGGAAAGCGCGCAGCAGCGCGGCAGCAACGCCGCGGCTTTGGAGGTTCCGGCGACGCTGCAATCCTCGTTGATAGCACGACTCGACCGCATACCCGCTGCAAAGCACATTGCGCAGATCGGTGCCGTTATCGGCCGCGAATTCGCTCATTCGTTGCTCGCGGCCGTCGCGAATACCCCGGAACCACAGTTCACCCGCGGCATCGACACGTTGGTCTCCTCCGGCTTGGCGTTCCGGCACGGCGCCTCGCCGGACGCTGTCTATACATTCAAACCGCGTTGGTGCGGGATGCGGCGTACGGCACGCTGCTGCGCAGCCAGCGCCAGGAACTTCATGCTCGCATCGCGACCGAGCTCGAGATGCACTTTCCCGAGATTGTCAATACGCAACCAGAGCTGTTGGCCCATCACTGCGCGCAAGCGGGCCTCACCGAGCAAGCCATCAAATATTGGCGTCTTGCTGGCTTGCGCGGCGTGTCGCGGTCCGCCAATGCCGAGGCAGCGGCGCATTTCCATAGCGCACTGGACCTGGTGGCGACGCTACCAAACGACGAACAGCGCGACGAGCAGGCGTTGGATCTCACGCTCAACCTCGCTGTGCCGTTAATTGCGGCGCACGGCTTCGGCTCGTTACGGGTCGAGGAATGCGCACAGCAGGCAACAGAACTGTCCGAAAAAATTTGCGGATCGCCAAGCCGGTTTGCCGCTCATCGGGTCGCGTGGAATTCCTGTCTGATGCGGCAGCCGTTGCCGCGAACTATTGCACTCGCACGCGATCTCATCAGGCTGGCTGAAGAAGATCAGGACACGGCCAAGATTGCAGTCGCCCATCGTTCCATGGGCTACTCACTACTCCTGCTTGGTGAATTTTGCGAGGCGGACGCGGTACTGGCACGCGGCGCAGCAACGGCAGATACCGTTGCGGATCGTGACTTCGCTGTCTACGGCGAACATCCGAGCATCGTCTGTCGCTTTTATCGGGCAGAGGCTACGATGCTTGCTGGTTACCCCGACTTGGCGGTTCGGCTCGTTGAAGCTGCGGTGGCGATAGCACGTCGTAAAGACAATGTGCATAGCGTGGCTTGGGCTTTGAACATAGCAGCTCACGTTTTGACGATGCAGCATGAGGCAGCGACCGCGGTGCGGTTCGCATCGGAGGCATTGCAGGCAGCACGTGAACACCACATGCCGCAATGGATCGCCGTAGGGGAGCGATCTCTGGGTTGGGCAACGCATCGACTCGGCGACTTCGCCACTGGGCTTCAGCTGCTCACGCAAGGGGTCAAGCGGTGGTACGAAACCGGAGCGAAGCTGCACACAACTCACTGTGAATCGGCGCTTTCAGACTGCTTTCTCCGTGAAGGCAGGATTGACGAGGCTCGGGTTCACCATGACGCGGCTCGTGCGCATCTTACGAGTTACGGAGAAACGTATCTAGCCGCAGAATTGCACCGAATGGAAGCCTTGCTGCTTCAGCGCGAACATGCTGCGCCCGAGCAGGTTGAAGCATCTCTGCTGCGGTCGCTGGATACAGCGCGTCAGCAGTCTGCTCGGCTGTTCGAACTTCAGACCGCGACTACCTTCGCGGAGTTTCTGGCAGACCGCGGCGAGCGTCAGAGGGCCATCGATACGCTGGCTCCTGTCTATCACTCGTTCACCGAAGGTTTCGACAGTACGGTTCTGAAGCAAGCAAAGAGCGTACTCGATACCCTCGTGTGATTGCCGATGCGATCTGCCACTGTTCGTGCCGAGACATCGATATGAGCGCGCTGTCTCCATGTGAACGGTCAGGCAATCTCGCACAGCGTCGCAGGCAGCGCATCGAGAATAAGTTGTCCGAACAGCATCATCTCCGGGCTGGTGACCGCATAGCGTTGGATCGCTGCCAGCACTCTTTGCGTGGTCGCCTTATCTGGCGGTTCAACGCCGACTGGCGGCGGCAACCCAGCGACGACGCCGGACGCGGCGGAGCGTGCGGCATCCTGAACCTCGATGCGCGCGGCCTCGGTGTCCGGCGCCTGAAACCGCGGTCCCAATTCGTCCGCCAGCCATTGCAGCAGCGCGGGCCAATACGCGAGTTGGCGGTACAGCGCCGGGATGAACGGCACCCCATCGACCTCGGTCGCGAACCGCATCAACACAGCGCGGGGGTCCTCCTCCGGCAAGACAGCCGGATCGGCGTTGCCCGGCATCGGCGGCAGCATTTGTGGTGGCGTCCAGTCTTGGGAATAACCTGCGCCCGCTGGTGCGCGATCCGTGAGCAGCAGGCGCAGACAGGCCCCCATCAGCAGATTCACCGGCGAGACGCGAACGAAGTTCGCTGCAATGTTGCGGATCGAAGTAAGGCCGGCGGGATCGATGCCCCACGAACGCAACGTCGCCGGCGTGACCGGCTCCGCCGGACGCAGGCGCAGATCGCCGGCCAGCCGCCACGCGGTCTCCGGCAGCACGCCGGACACCATCGCCGGCCGCATTACCGTCCAGGCCCACTCGAGCACGCCTGGCAGCGTCGCCAGATAGCGTTGCAGCGACGAGACATAGGGCACACCCGAGAACATCCGGATCTCGCGATAGATTTCCGCAATCTCCCCGGTGGCCTGGGACTCGGACAGTTCAGCAAGAAGGGAGACGGCCTGCTTCGGCATGGTTGCTTATGAAGACTCCCTCATGACCTTTGCACTCTTACTCGCAATCAAGCTTGCCATCGCGGCGATGATCCTGGCGATCGGCTCGGGCTCGGCACTGTCGGACCTGAACTACCTTTGGTCTCGCCCGAAACTGCTGCTCCGGTCTCTGCTGGCAATGTATGTCGTCGTCCCGCTGGTCACGCTGGCGATCGTCGATCTGTTTCCAATCGCGCCGGCCGTCAAGGCGGCGCTTCTTGTGCTTGCGGTTTCCGCCGGCGCCCCGCTGCTGCCGCGCAAAGTCAGCGGGATCGGCGATGGCGCGTATATCTTCAGCCTGGTAGTCATCTCGTCGTTGCTGGCCATTGTCGTCGTTCCTGCCTGGATCGCATTGCTTGCACCATATTTCCAGCCGTCCGCGTCATTGTCGCCGGTGGACGTCGCGTGGATCGTCGGCAAGTCGTTTCTCCTACCCTTGGCAATCGGGCTTATCCTGCGCCGTGCTGCGCCGGCGATCAGCGACAAGGTGGCGGCCTTTCTGTTGCCGGCCGGCGGCCTCGTATTGATCCTCGCCGGCGGCGCCCTCCTGGCGCTCAATTGGGACATCGTGCTGCAGGTGCAGACATACGGCCTGCTGGCACTGCTGACCCTGATGTTGGCTGCGCTCAGCGTCGGCCATCTGTTTGGCGGCCCGAGCGCCGATGACCGCACTGCTCTGGCCGTCGCATGCGCCACCAGGCATGTCGGCATTGCCACACTGGTGGCCACCGCGTTCCCTGGCGTGCGAACTCTCGTCCTCGTCGCCGCGTACACATTGTGTTCGGCTGTGGTGTCGGTGCCGTACCTCTACTGGCGCCGCCGCTTCACGGATCAACGCACCCCTCGCCTGCCTGCGGGTAATCCGTCCACCCACGGCTGGCAGCATATGCAACCCACCGCCGCTGATCCGCCACTGACAGGACCATCGTCGGACAGGCCACGTTGAAAGTCTTCAGTCCAACGAAGCCGATCAGCGCCCGGTCAGGTTTGAAACAGCCGGGCCCGGCCTCCGGATAGCTGGGCCAGCCATGCTGCGCGGCGGATGCGGACCAGAAGGCGCGATCCGCTGTTGATATGTCGGCCTCCATGCACGCCACAGGGAACATGCGGACCCGCGCGAGGATGCCCGCGTCAGGTGCCCGCGCGGCGATCTGATCCGCGGTAAGGAACAGCCGCATTACACAGTAGCCGAACTGGTCAGCGAGGAACGCCGGGCTGATCATCACCCCGATCATCAGCAACGCCCGGCCGCGCTGCGACAGCCGAGGCCATCGCAGCTTCGGCCTCGCTAGGCGCGGGATGCGGATGTCAGGAATTGGCAGGACAGTGCTTGCATGTGCCATTGCGACCCTCCCCTGCGCGGAAGCCATTGCTCGCCGCTGCAGCCGTCCCCCGTCATCGGCGGTGTCGTCACCGGTGCGAACGGATTACGCCTTGCAAAGGGCTGTAAGACAAGGGGCGCCTGCCCTGCGCTGAAGGCATCAGCGCCGATACGGCAGTGGCAGCAATTTGCGGATCGAAACCTTGCGCAGCCCCTGAGGGCCGTGCACGATCACCAATGCATCGGGACAATGGTCCATGAACAGTTCCCGACAGCCGCCGCAAGGCGGGACCACCGCAAGCTCCCTGTCCAGTTCATCCGGCTTCGGATGACGCACCGCCACAACGGTGTCGACGGCGTCGCATCCCTCCAGAATAGCCCGACCAAGTGCCACCGCCTCGGCGCAGACGGCCAGCCGCCCCACTGTTGTGCCCAAATGCAGACCGGTCCAGACACGCCCGTCCCGCCCGCGTATGGCGGCGGCCACCGTGTGCCAGAACAGCTTGTAGTGCTGTGCCAGAACCTGGTGCGCAGCAGTGACCAGCGCGTGGTCGGACGCAGTCAGGGAAAAATCGGCCATCTCTCACGCAAAACGTTGCCAGCCGGCCAATGTGCCGTCAGCGTCCGTTTCGCTCAAGCAAAACGGTCTTAACCGTTCGACCTACTCTGCCGCCTCCGCCTCTTCCGCCTCTTCCATCGGTGCCATCATGGCATTCGCCACCAGGCCCGACTGCTCGCGGATCTTGTGCTCGATGGCGTCGGCCATCGCCTGATGGTCGCGCAGGAACTGCTTGGCGTTCTCCCGACCCTGGCCGATCCGCTGGCTGTCATAGCTGAACCAGGCGCCCGACTTCTCCACCACGCTGGCCTTTACCCCAAGATCGATCAGCTCGCCGACCTTGCTGATGCCCTCGCCATACATGATGTCGAACTCGACCTGGCGGAACGGTGGCGCCAGCTTGTTCTTCACCACCTTCACGCGGGTCTGGTTGCCCACCACCTCGTCGCGTTCCTTGATCTGCCCGATCCGGCGGATCTCCAGCCGCACCGAGGCATAGAACTTCAGCGCGTTTCCCCCCGTCGTGGTCTCCGGATTGCCGAACATCACGCCGATCTTCATGCGTATCTGATTGAGGAAGACCAGCATGCACTTGCTGCGACTGACCGACCCGGTGAGCTTGCGCAGTGCCTGGCTCATCAGGCGCGCGTGCAGGCCCATGTGGCTGTCGCCCATCTCGCCTTCCAGCTCGGCGCGCGGTACCAGGGCAGCCACGCTGTCCACCACCAGCACATCAACCGCCCCCGAGCGTACCAGCGTATCGGCGATCTCCAGTGCCTGCTCGCCGGCATCCGGCTGGCTGATCAGCAGATTGTCCACATCGACGCCAAGCTTGCGGGCATAGCCCGGGTCCAACGCATGCTCCGCATCGACGAATGCGCAGGTGCCGCCACGCCTCTGCGCTTCGGCAATGGCATGCAGCGCCAGCGTGGTCTTTCCCGAGCTTTCCGGCCCGTAGATCTCTATGATGCGGCCGCGCGGCAGCCCGCCGATGCCGAGTGCCAGGTCCAGCCCAAGCGAGCCGGACGGAATCACCTCGATCTGCTCGTCCGTCCCGCGCGAGCCCATGCGCATGATGGAGCCCTTGCCGAAGGCGCGCTCGATCTGCGCCACCGCCGCATCCAGCGCCTTGTTCTTCTCCATAGGGGGCTCCTCGTTCTGCCGTTTGCCGCGAGCTTGCAGCCGGATGACGTTGCCTTGGTCCGCGTTAACATTTTGCATACGGTTCCCCAGGCCCCGATTCGCGCTCGAGGAAACTGTATGTCCGATCGCCCTGATCGTGACAAGAACATAGTACGAACAGCGGGCTCTGCCCATCAGGCTGTCCGGCAGCCAGGCATAGTGTGCCGATTCCGGCAATGTCCAGGCCGCCACGTTACGGCAGCGATGCTGGTTCTGCCGCTAGTGGTCGCCGCGCCAGCCCGACCTCTTCGCGTTCTGTCCCCTTCAAGGCTCGGCCGAGAGGTTCGCCGTCGTCCCGGACGCGGCAAGCGCGCCGCGCACCCTCGATCGCACGGCGTCTTAAAGGAAATTTAGCTACGGACCTGCAATATATGACCAGTCATGTGTCGAGATGGGGCACCTCTCACGCCGGTGAGGCCGCATTCGGCTAAATCGTTGACTGCAACCGGCTGGCAATAACGCGCTGGTTGGCAACATCAAGGCTCGGCTAATGATGTCGATTGCCGCCTGGGCCGCGCCGCTGTCCCCCATGAGCAAGCGGCCGAATTTTGCGAGACGCAGCACAGATAGCCTGCCAACGGGCTCGTCTCGACTGACACTTCTGGTCGTTGTCGCAGCACTCCCGCTGCTTGCATTTGCAGCCTTTATGATCGTCCGCTACGCCGAGGTTGACCGCGCGCGTTATGAGCAACAACTGCAATCGACGACCCATGCCACGTCGAATGCCATGGACGCGGAACTGCTCCGCGAATTTGCCATCCTCGACACGCTCAGCAAGTCGCGGTCATTGGCCGACCAGGAATGGCCGGCATTTTACGATCTGGCCAAAGCATCAATCGAAAATCAGGCAGCCGCTCGGATCGTGCTGTACGATCTTTCCGGGCAATTGATCATGGCGACGCTGGTTCCCTATGGTACCCCCTGCCGAAGGCGGGCGACCCCGGTGCAATACAAGCGGTGGTAGAGGCTCGCCGGCCGTACGTCTCCAACCTATTTGTAGGTTCCGTCTCCAAGCAGATGAGCGTCGCCATCTACGTTCCTGTGATCAAAGACGGCGCCATCACCAACGTCCTTGGCATGGTATTGCCGACCAGCCTCATCGCTCGCGTGTTGCACGATCAGCTGCTCCCCGAACGTGGCTTTGCCGTCGTCATTGACCGCGAAGGCATCATCATCGGCAGAACCAGGGGCGAAGAGCAGTTCCGCGGTCGCCAGGCGGCTCCAGGCTTTGTGGCTGCGTCGCGGAATGCCGACGCAGGCAGCTATGAGACAATCTCGGTCGAGGGCATCCCGATTCGTGCGGCTTTCACCAAGTCCAGCTTGTCCGGTTGGACAACGTCGCTCGGTAGCGATGTGGCCGCGCTCGATGCGCCACTTCGGCATTCCTTATGGCTGTTTTGCGGAGGCGGCGGTCTTCTGCTCCTCGTTGCTGCCGCCTTCTGCATTTACTATGGACGGGACTTCGTCCAATCGATGACCACGCTTCGAGACATGGCGCAATCGCTTGGCCGAGGAGCGCAGGTGGCGCCCCGGTACTTCAGGTTGCTGGAACCGCAGATCGTGGCCGATCAACTGTGCGCCGCCGCGGCTACGCTGAACCGACAGACGGCCGAGCGAGAAGCTCTGGTCGCGACATTGGAGCAGCGGGTCCAGGAACGAACCCAACAGTTGCACGACAGTGCCGCGAAAGCCGAACACCTGGCCAGCTACGCCCGCAGCCTGCTTGAAGCGAGCCTTGATCCGCTGGTCACCATAAGTCTGGAAGGCAAGATCACCGACGTGAACAAGGCGACGGAACTGGCCACCGAATTGCCCCGGGATCTGTTGATCGGTACTGATTTTGCCGAATACTGTACGGACCCTGAAAAGGCGCGCGAAGGCTACCAGCAGGTTCTGGCCTCGGGATTCGTCACCCACTATCCGCTGGTGCTGCGTGGTGCATCGGGTACGCTCATGGAGGTGATGTATAACGCCAGCATCTATCGAGACGAAGATGGCGAGGTCGCCGGCATATTTGCTGCGGCGCGCGACGTGACCTGGCGAAGGCAAGCCGAAGCGGAGATCAGGCGCTACCAGGAAGGGCTTGAAGAACAGGTCAAGGAAAGGACCGCTCGCCTTATCAAAGCCAATCATGAGCTTGAAGCCACCAACAAAGAGCTGGAGGCTTTCTCCTACTCGGTGTCTCACGACCTGCGGACGCCGCTGCGGGCAATAGACGGATTTGCCCGCATGCTGCTGGCGGAGCATGCGTCGTCGCTGGATCAGGAGGGTCATAGGCTGCTCAAGGTGGTGCGTGACAACACGCTGAAAATGAGCCACCTGATCGATGATATCCTTGCCTTCTCTCGGATCGGCCGGACGACGTTGTCGCAGGTCGAGGTCGATATGGAAGCGGTCGCACGCACTGTCTACAAGGATCTTGAGGCGGCTCGCGCCGGGCGCTCGATCGAGTTCAGGCTTGGGTCGCTGCCGAAGGCTCATGCCGATCCGGGCATGATGGAGCGCATATTCACCAACCTGCTCGATAACGCGATCAAATACAGCGCCCCTACCGCAAACGCGATCATTGAAGTCAACGGAAAAATTGAGAACGGCGAGGCTGTCTATGTCGTCAGGGACAATGGTGTGGGCTTCGATATGCGGTTTGTAGGCAAGCTGTTCGGCGTCTTCCAACGGCTGCACAGGCCGTCGGAGTTCTCAGGTACAGGGATAGGTCTTTCGATCGCAAAACGCATCGTCACCCGTCATGGCGGGCGCGTCTGGGCCGAAGGCAAACTGGATCATGGCGCGACGGTGGGTTTCTCACTACCGCAAGCGGAGGCGGCAAATGCCTAACCGGGTTGAAATCCTGCTCGTTGAAGATAACGAAACCGATGCGGAACTTTGCATCCACGCTCTGAAGAGGCATCATTTCGCCAACAACCTCGTGTGGCTCAAGGACGGTGCAGAAGCGCTCGACTTCCTGTTCGGCGAAGGAGAATATGCGGGACGCCCGGTCTGGAACAAGCCAAGCCTGATCCTGCTCGACCTTCGGATGCCCAAGGTTGACGGAATTGAAGTTCTGCGCCGGATCAAGGCTGACGAGCATCTGAAGTCCATACCGGTGGTTGTGTTGACGTCATCAACCGAGAACCCCGATCTGAAAGAGTGCTATCGCCTCGGTGCCAATGGCTACACGAGCAAGCCGGTCGAGTTCGACGCTTTTGCCGATGTCGCTGCAAAGATCGGCATGTATTGGCTGCTGATCAATCGCACGTCTGATTAGCATGTGACGCATACGGGCGGGCAACAGCAGCGCGGTGGCAGGCAGCTTCGATTGCCTCGCGCGGCGAAGAATTTCTGGTATGCCAGCACTCAAGCGTAGTACGCCCACCACGCGGTTGCCGGCGTTACGCCGGCCAATCGCCCGTGGCATGTCAGTCTTGATCCAGCCTGGCCGACGATGATCCCGCTTGGTGGGATCCACTCTCGCAGTCGTCGCGCCATTCGCTGCTTATCCAAGGGATATTACATAGCTCCACCGTTTCGCAAGCGCCTATTCCACTCACCGCGAACCCGGTTCAGACGCCACACATATGCAATGATTTCCGCCACTGCCTGATAATGCTCAGCAGGTATGTCGGCATCCACCTCCACTCGATACAACGCGCGTGCCAGCGGCGGATTGGCCACCACCGGGACGCGGTTCTCTTCCGCTACCTCGCGGATGCGTGCCGCCACCGAGTCCATTCCCTTCGCCACCACGCGGGGTGCCGAATGTTTGGCCCGGTCATAGGCCAGCGCCACGGCGTAATGGGTTGGATTGGTGACCACGACAGTTGCCTTGGGCACTGCCGCCAGCATCCGCCTCCTGGCGCGCAACATGCGGATCTGACGCAGGCGCGCCCGCAGCCGCGGGTCACCTTCGGTCTCTTTCTGCTCCTCGAGGATGTCGTGGCGACTCATTCGCAGGTTGCGGGTGTGGCGATAGACAACCCAGAAGTAATCCAACGCCGCAATACCTGCCTGTGCCGCCAGCACCACCAGCACAATGTGCAACATCGGGCCGGCCGCCCGACCGAGTATTTGGGTAGGCTCGCCGAAAGGGGCCGACAGCAGCCCGGGCAGATCGGCCAGCAGGACACGCCATAATACCAGTCCCAGAACGCCAACCTTGACGAGCGACTTGACTGCCTCGATCGCACTTTCCGGGCTGAATATCCGGCGGAGTCCGGCGCGCGGGCTGATGCGCGAAGGGTCGGGTCGTAGGCCCCGGCCACTGAGTAAGAAGCGTGTCTGCAGCAGCACCGCGGCGGCACCGCCGACCAGAGCGGCGAGTATGCACGGAGCAGCGGCCCATGCCCCGGCCTCGGCCGCCAGTCGCGCCACCGGCGTGCCGATGTTGAGCGTGTGTGCTCGCGCCAGGAGAACGCCGAGGCGCAGCATCAGATCATGCACAGTCTGCGGACCGGCAATGATCAATGTCACGGTGGCAGCGCCCAGGCCGGCGAAGGTCGTCAGTTCGCGCGAGACCGGTACCTGGCCCTCTTCGCGCGCTTTCTGCAGCCTCCGCGGCGTTGCGGCTTCTGTGCGATCTTCCTGTGAATTTTCGGCCATGCGCGCCTACAAACCCGGCAGGGCGTCGAAGGCGGTGCGGGTTGCCTCTCCCCATGCTGACATCAGCGCAGTCGCGAGCACGGCCAGCAGCAACATGCCGCCCAGCAGCTGGGCCGGCATGGCGATGAAATACACCTGCAGACGCGGCACCAGGCGCGCAAGAAGGCCGATCGCGAGATTCCACACGACGCTGACCAATATGAAGGGCGAGGCAAGCTGCAGGGCGACGCCAAAGGCAAAGCCGACCGCGCGTACGGCGGTCTCCGCGCCGTCGGTCGCCGGCAGCAGTGCGCCGGCAGGAATGATTGCATAGCTGCCGGCGAGAGCCGCCAGCGGCAACGCGTACAGTCCACTGGCCAGGACGAAAAGCGGCGCAGCGATCGCAAGCATGCTGGAGACCGGTGTGGCCTGGCTGCCCAATATCGGATCGGGTTGCAGCACATTGGCGATCCCCATCATGTAGCCAATGAACTGCCCGGCGATGGGCAGCGCCAGCACCATCATCCGCGCCAGCCAGCCAAGCCAAAGGCCGGTGATGAGTTCTGCCGCGATCATTGCGGCCGCCTGCACGCTTGCCTCCGGCGTGGGGGGTATCGATGGTGCAATGCCCGGCAACAGCAGCGTCGTGACGGTTGCGGCAAGACCGACCCGCAGGATCGCCGGCGGCTCGGATTCGCCCAGTCCAGGCAGCAGCGCCACCGCTCCACCGACCCGTGCCATTACCAGCACAAAGCCGAACGCCCACGCCGGCAGCGTGGCAAGAAGTATGGCGGCATCGCCACTCATGACCCGCCGACAGCGACCAGCCGGTCCAGCAGCAGGCGGGTGTATGAGCTCAGTGTCGCGACCATGAATGGACCCAGCAGGATCAGGGTAGCCCCGAGCGCCAGGACCTTTGGGACGAAGGCAAGGGTCGCTTCATTGATCTGCGTGATCGCCTGGATCAGCGCAACCAGCAGGCCCACGACCAGCGTTGCCAGCAACGGCGGACCTCCCAACTTGAGCATCACCAGCATGCCGTCGCGCAGGAGCATGGCGATATCGGCGTCATTCATGACGCAGCGCCTAGATCGGCATTTTCATGATGTCCTGATACGCCTGCACGACCCGGTCGCGGACCGTTGTTGCGGTCTGCAATGTCAGTTGCGCGCGTGCCAGAGCGGTGACGACCTCGGTCAGGTTACCGCCGCCGTTCAGCGCTTCCGTGACCTTGGCATCCGTTGTGTGGAAGGTGTCCACTGCGCCCTGCATGGCGCGCTCCAGCGTGGCGCCGAAGTCGCCCTGGACGTTGCCAACCTCGCCACGGTCCACCCGGCCATATGCCGCGGCGGCGGATGAAGGAGTGACGACGATGGTCGGGATGTCGGTCATTTCAGCAGATCGATGGTGCGCGTCAGCATGCCGCGCGAGGCCTGCATAACGGACAGGTTGGCGCTGTACGAACGCTCCGCCTCGCGCATGTCCATGATTTCCACCAGGCTGTTGACGTTCGGCTTCTTGACATAGCCTTGCGCATTGGCTGCCGGATTGGATGGATCGTAATGCAGCGGGAACTCGCTCTTGTCCTGAGCGACCTGCTTTACCCGCACAGTCTGTGCACCAAGCTGCTGATCCAGCCGGTTTTCGAAAGAGACGGTCTTGCGCCGATAGGGGTCGGCACCAGGCTTCGAACCGATGGTGTCCTGGTTGGCCAGGTTCTCGGCAATCACGCGCAGTCGCGTCGTCTGTGCGTCCATGCCGCCGGCAGCGATGCTGAGTGCCTTGTCGAGCTCCATCGGTCGGGTGTCCGCTAGCTCGTGTGGCCAAGTGCAGTGTTGAACATGCCGAGATAGGTCCGGTAGATCGATGTGACGAAGCTGTGCGCGGTCTCGGTTTCCGCGAGCTTTACCAGCTGCTCGTCGAGCGATACCGCATTGCCGTCAGCCGAGTGCATGTGCGTGCGATCGACCACTTCGTTCGGCACGGCGACGGCAAGCGTACCGCTCAGGTGGTTCGGCTGCGTGCGCGCCGGTGCGACCGGTTGCACGTTTGCCAGCCGCTTGCTGAACGGCTGCACATCGTGCGGCTTGTATCCTGGCGTATTGGTATTCGCGATGTTCTGGGCCAACACGGCCTGCCGCTGGCTGGCCCAGGCAAGGCGATGCTCAGCCAGATCGAACAGGCCGATATGCTTCGCGTCCATGCGAGAGACTGTGCGCCAGTGGATTGAATCCGCGGTTAATGTTCGCTGCTATGCATTTGGTGTCGCGATAAAGGCTTCGGTAATCGCGCTGCGCTTAAATCGTTTCCGATGACGGAAGCCTGTTCCTACGACTCGCTGGCCGCGGTTCGCGCGATGGCGGATGAACTGACCGAGACCGTCGGGCTGGCACGCGCCCTTGCATCCTGCGGGCGCGTCGTCGATCTGACCGGGCTTGACCAGCAGATTGGCCTGCTGTGTGCAAAATCGCTTGATCTGGCGCCTGACGAGGGTCGTGGCCTGCGCCCCAACCTGATTGTCCTGTCAGTCGCGATGGAGACGCTGTCGCGCGTGTTGGCGGCACAGGCCGCGCCGTCTGGCTGATCGCACGCCCGGTTCCCGGCAAAAGGCCGCGTCATGATCAACGGAGCCAGTTCGCTCGTCACCGCCTTCGCAGCGCTTGCCGTAGTCCTCGCGCTGATCTGGCTTGCCAGTCGTGCGGCTCGGTTCGGCGGCATTGCGCGCCGCCCGGCAAGCGGCGGTGTGCTGGCGGTTCAGGATGTGCTGACGCTCGACGCGCGCCGCCAGTTGCACCTGGTGCGCTGCGGTGATCGCCGCGTGCTGCTGCTGACGGGCGGTGCGCAGGATGTGGTGGTCGGCTGGCTTGATGCGGCCGAGCGCGCGCCATGACCCGTGCGCGTCTGCTCGCTTTCGCCTGCTGTCTGCTGATGCCGATGGTGGCGCATGCGCAGTCGGTGAACATCGACCTTGGCGCTGCGGGCGAGGCCGGTGCGACGGGGCGCCTGGTGCAGATCACCGCGCTGGTGACCGTGCTGTCGTTGGCGCCATCGCTGCTGGTGATGGTCACTGCGTTCACCCGCATCGTCATCGTGCTGTCGCTGCTGCGCAGCGCCTTGGCGACCCAGGGCACGCCACCCAACATGGTGCTGATCGGACTGGCGCTGTTCCTGACGTTCTTCGTCATGCAGCCGGTGCTGAACGATGCGTGGATAACTGGGATCGTTCCTCTGACCGAGGGGAGGGTCGGCGAGATAGAGGGGCTGCGGCTCGCCATCGAGCCGTTCCGTCGCTTCATGATCGCCAATCTGCGGCCGGCCGATCTGCAGCTCTTCCTCGACATTGCGCACCTGCCAGCGCCGGCGGTGGCCGACGACACGCCGTGGCGCGCGCTGGTCCCCGCGTTCCTGGTGGGCGAACTGCGCCGCGCCTTCGAGATGGGCTTTCTGCTGTTCCTGCCATTCATGGTGATCGACATGGTGGTGGCGAGCGTGCTGATGTCACTCGGCATGATGATGCTGCCGCCGAGCGTCGTGTCGCTGCCGTTCAAGCTAATCTTCTTTGTCCTGGTCGATGGCTGGCGACTGGTGTCCGGCAGTTTGGTGCAGAGTTTCGGCGTTTCGCCGTCGTAACTGCAGCGGCTGAACAGCCGTCTGCAATTCGCTCCCAAGCCTGAGCCCGCGGCGACCCCGGCGACCTTTGGTCGCGGTGTCGCACGATTTCCCTTAGCGCAACGAGCCATGGTAATCTCATCGGCAAACAGGCTGAAGGCAGCCGAAGTTTGGAGCCGCGATGAGCGCGACAACAGAGCAGAAATTCGAAGAACTGCGGCGTGCCTATGAAGAACTGCAGAAGCGGCACGACACGGCTCTGGCGGAACTGCAAGTACGCGCAGCGGCGCTGGCCCCGCACCATGGCAATGGATCGGATGCAGTCACCGGACGGGAGGCAGATGGGGATCTCGGCACCCTAAAAACCGAGAACGAGGAACTGCGTGCAGCACAGGCAGCCGGCTTGGAGGTGCTGCAGGCGATGGTCGCCTCGCCCGGCGACACGCAGCCCGTCTTTGATCTTATCGCACGGCGGGCAGCAGATCTGTGCGCGGCGCCGGGCGCGGCAGTTGCAATGTTGGATGGCAACATGGTGCATCTGGCGACGCAAAAAGGCTTCGATCCCGCCTTTGCCGGTGTATATGCCGCTCAGTTCCCGAGACCTGTGGGGCCCGATACCGTCATGGGCCGCACAATCCTGAGCCGGCAGGTCGAGCGGATCGAGGATGTCCACGCCGAGCCAGCGTACGGCATGGCACTGGCACTTGGACCTCGCTCGCTCATGGCGGTGCCGCTGTTGCGGAATGGCGAACCACTGGGCGTGATTTCCGTGGGACGGCCTGTTGTTGGGCGGTTTCCAGATAACCTGGCGATACTGCTGGAAATCTTCGCCGAGCAGGCAGTGATCGCGATTACCAGCGCCGAAACCTATCGCGCGCTCCAGGAGCGCACAGCAGCGCTGGCGCAGCGCAACAGCGAGTATGGCGAGCGGATCGAGCAGCAGGCCGCGACCATCGACGTGCTGAAGGTGATGTCAGCCTCGCCCGATGATGCATCGCCGGTTTTTCGGCTGGTCGTGGAACGAGCCCGCACATTCTTCGAGGCGGAGGGCGCCTCATTGGCGCTACTTCATGACGATATGCTGCACCTGCAGGCGTATGATGGGTTTTTCCGGCCGGATTACGAGGCGGGCTTCCCACGTCAGCTCAGTCGCACGACGATGTTTGGCCGGGCCATTCTCGCACACGGCGTCGTGGAAATGCCAGACGTGTCTTTGGATCCTGACTACTACGCACGAGACAGACCCGAGCAGGTCCAGCATGCCATCATCGCTGTGCCACTGCTCCGCGCCGGCGTGCCACTCGGCGCCATCGCAATAGGACGAAGGAGGGCGGGGGCATTCTCGGCAGCGGAGGTGGAACTGCTAAAGACGTTTGCCGAGCAGGCAGTGATCGCCATCGGCAGTGCAGAGACATATCGCGCACTTCAGCGGCGCACGAGTGACCTGCAGGAGGCGCTCGAGTATCAAACTGCGACCAGCGACATACTGAGTGTAATCAGCCGCTCGACCTTCGATTTACAGCCGGTGCTTGCGAGGGTATCCGAGACGGCAGCGAGGCTTTGCATTGCCGATCAGGCCGCGATTTTTCTCGTGCAAGGCGATACGGCTCGCCTCGAAGCGAACTTCGGATTTCCGCCGGAATACCAGGCCGCCCTGGAGCAAATGGGCGCGTTGCCAATCCTCAGAGACTCCCCTTCTGTCGGCTACCGAGCGCTCGCGGAGCGTCGCGTCGCGCACATTCACGATGTAGCGGCGGTGCCTGGCTATCCCGAGACATCGGTTATACTGGGCAGGCAGCGGACTTCGCTAGGTATCCCCTTAATGCGAGAAGGTGAAGCGATCGGCCTAATCATGCTCGCGCGTCAACGGGTCGAGCCCTTCACCGAGCGCCAGATCGACCTCGTTAGTACCTTCGCGGATCAGGCGGTGATCGCGATCGAGAATACGCGGCTGCTGACTGAACAGCGCGAGGCGCTGGAGCGGCAGACCGCGACGGCGGAGATCCTCGGGGTGATCAATTCATCGCCCGGCGACCTTGCCCCGGTGTTCGACATCATCCTCGAGAAGGCGCAACGGGTTTGCGGAGTCGATCATGCCGCGCTGGAACTATACGATGGCGAGTATATGCGCGCCAGCTCAGTGCTCGGTGCGTCGGACAGATTTGCCGAAACTCTGCGTCATGGCTATCGCGCGAGCGACTCGCCAGCGAGTCGGGCTTTGCTGGAAGGTCGGCCTTTCATCGAGATCGCCGATGCATCCCAGGTCGACCACATCGCATTTCGAACCGCTGCGGCCATTGATGGAATCCGCACCGTTCTATTCGTCCCGTTGCGACGAGGCACTACACTGCTTGGAATGATCGCAGCGGCTCGTCGGGGCGTGCAGCCGTTCTCGGTAAAACACATCTCACTGCTGCAGAGCTTCGCTGCACAAGCAGCCATTGCCATCGAGAATGCGCGTCTCTTGGCGGAGACCCGCGAGGCCCTGGAACAGCAGACCGCGACCGCCGAAGTCCTACAGATAATCAATGCATCACCTGGCGACCTAAAGCCGGTCTTCGACGCAGTCCTGGAGAAGGCGTTGCGACTATGTGCGGCGTCCTTCGGTACTCTGCTGACCGTTGATGGCGAGCGGCTTGAGCGGGTTGCTCTGCTGGGCGTGCCCCCTGCCTTCGCCGCGTGGGGCCGCCAGCACCCTCTGACCAAGGATGCCGCACTGATAGCGCGTGGACTTCAAACTCGCAAGCCGGTGCAGGCGGTCGATGTGGTGACAGATCCCTTCCTCGCGGATACGCCCAGCACACGCGATGCTCTGGTCAACTTCGGCGGTGTTCGGGCGCTGCTGCAGGTTCCACTGCTCAAGGATGGGGCCGTGCAGGGTTTCATCGGAATATTCCGTAGAGAACCGGGCGCGTTTCCTGAGAAGCAGGTCGCCCTGTTGGAAGGTTTTGCAGCACAAGCAGTGATCGCGATGGACAATGCACGCCTGCTGACCGAGCAGCGCCAGGCATTGGAGCAGCAGACCGCGGCTGCCGAAGTTTTGCAGGTGATCAACGCCTCGCTCGGAGATCTGACGCCGGTGTTCGATGCGGTTCTCGAGAAGGCGATACGGCTGTGCGACTCCAGTTTCGGCACGCTCATGACGTACGATGGGCACATCATGCACGTTGCCGCGTCGCGGGGACTGACACCGGAGCAGGAGGAGTTGCTCGTCGACAGACCTCCGGCGGCGGGCCACCCGACCGGACGAATTGCCGACGGTGAAGACGTCGTCCATTTGCTGGATGCGAGGGATCAGGACGGATACCGGGACGGGTTCGGCCCCACTCGGTTCTTTGTCGATCAGGTCGGTGCGCGCACAGCGATGTGGATCGCGCTTCGCAAAGAAGAGAAACTGCTTGGAATTCTGACCATCTTCCGCCGAGAGGTGCGGGCATTCACGGACAAGGAGACCGAGCTGGTGCGGAACTTTGCCGCTCAGGCGGTCATTGCGATGGAGAACGCGCGCTTGCTGAACGAGCAACGCGAAGCCCTGGAGCATCAGACCGCGACGGCCGAGGTGCTTCAGGTGATCAACTCCTCGCCCGGCAGCCTCGCCCCTGTGTTCGATGTGATGCTGGAGAAGGCGCTGACGCTATGTGAAGCCGATGTCGGCTCATTCTGGTCCAGCGACGGTGAGAACTTCAAGGTTGTCGCCGCCACTGTCGGCGACGACGTCGGTCTGACCGTGCCCCCGGTTGCCGGCACGTCGCTCGACCGCATCGTGCGCGGCGAAAATGTGGTGCAGATCCCCGACGTGAAGGAGCAGGACGCGTATCGAGAGGGCTTCTGGCAGCAACGAACCCGGCGCTTCGGGACGCGGACCGCGCTGACAGTAGCGCTCCGCAAGGA
>JBKPSV010000311.1:0-3324 GCA_046735215.1 Pseudomonadota bacterium
TTTCCCGCGAACATGCGATGACAGCGACATCGGCGTGCGCTGCCCCAACACCCGCGTTCGCCGATGGGCCAGTGGCCCAGGTCAACCCGGACCTTCCCTTGCGGCCCGGCTGCCTCCCGGCGGTCGGGCCGTTTTTCTCAACTGAGATCTTCGTGCCAGGTTCGCCCGTCACGCTCGATCAACGCGATCGCTGCGGTCGGTCCCCAGGTGCCCGCTGAATACGGGCGCGGCGTGTCAGGACGGCTGCTCCACGCCTGCAGGATCGGCTCCACCCACGCCCACGCCGCCTCAACCTCGTCGCGGCGCATGAACAGCGTGGCGTTGCCGCGCACCGTGTCCATCAGCAGGCGCTCGTACGCATCGGGAAAGCGCATGCCGAACGTCTTCTCGAACCGAATGTCGAGCGCGGTCGGCGACAGGCGCAGCCCGCCTGGCCCTGGGTCCTTCGTCATCATTGCCAGCCGCATGCCCTCCTCCGGTTGCAGCCGGATGATCAGCTTGTTGGGCGTCCATTCAGCCGCATCGGCCGGGAAGATCGAGAACGGCAGGGCGCGATACTGAATGACGATCTCGGATACCTTCTGCGGCAGCCGCTTTCCGGTCCGCAAATAGAACGGCACGTTCGCCCACCGCCACGTCCGCACGTCCGCCTTCAGCGCGACGAACGTCTCGGTCACACTGCTATCAATTCCTTTCAGATCAGCAATGTAGCTGGGCACCGGCTTGCCGTCGATGGCACCGTGCGAGTATTGGCCGCGCACGGTCAGGCCCAGCGCCTCGTGCGGCTCGAACGGGCGCAGCGCGCGCAGCACCTTCAGCTTTTCGTCGCGCACACGGTCCGCATCGAGCGACACCGGTGGGTCCATCGCGATCAGACACAGCAGCTGCAGCATGTGGTTCTGCACCATGTCGCGCAGCGCGCCTGTATGATCGTAATACCCGCCGCGCTCTTCCACGCCGACCGTCTCGGCCACCGTGATCTGGACATGGTCGATCACATCGGCGTTCCACAGCCGCTCGAAGATCGTGTTGGCAAAGCGCAGTGCCAGCAGGTTCTGCACCGTCTCCTTGCCCAGGTAATGGTCGATGCGGAACGTCTGCGCCTCGCTGAACACCACACCGACCTCGTCGTTGATCTCGCGAGCCGACGCGAGATCGTGTCCGATCGGCTTCTCCAGCACCACGCGTGACTGTTCGGTGACCAGTTCGTGTTCACCCAGATTGCGACAGATCCTGCCGTATAGATCGGGTGAGGTGGCCAGGTAGAACACGCGGACCCGATCCGGATCGAGCACGTCTTTCAGAGTCTGCCAGTCCCCGTCAGAATCTGTCGCATCCAGGCGGACGTAGCAAAGCCGCCGGCAGAAGTGGCCGGCCACGTCGCTGTCAAGATCTTCGCGCGCCACATGTTCATGCAGCGCCTTGCTGGCGCGTTCGCGATACGAGTCGTCCGTCAGGTTTGACCGGGCGGCTGCGATGACGCGCGAGTCCGCCGGCATCTGACCATCGCGGAAGCGATAGTAAAGCGCAGGCAGCAATTTGCGCAGCGTCAGATCGCCGGTGGCGCCGAAGACAACGCAGTCGAACGTCGCAACGGGAATAATCTTCGGCATGTGGTTCCTGCCATCGGGTTTGGTGCATAAGGGAGCTGATCCTAACGTCGCAGGAAGAACCGCACTCCCAACGTAGGATCAGCCGCCTTCGTGCGCTCACACCACGGGCGAGGCGCCGCCGTCCATGTTGATAGCCGCACCGGTGGTGAAGCCGGCGAGATCGGAGCACAGGAAGCACGCCATCGCGGCAAACTCCTCCGCCTTGCCGACGCGTCCGATCGGCACATTCGCTCCCATCTTTGCCCGGAAATCGTCATACGACACATTCGAACCTTCACGTGCGTGACGCCGCACGTGCTGGTCGGAGTCGATCAGGCCCACCAGCATGCCGTTGACCAGGATGCCGTGCGGCGCACCTTCACCGGCCAGCACCTTCATGAACGCCATGCCTGCCGCACGCGACACCGCGGTCGGTGCACCGTTCGCGCGTGGCGCCTTCGCACCCAGGTTCAGCACGTTGATGATACGCCCCCACTTCCGTTGCTTCATCCCCGGCCATACCAGGCGTGCGAAGCGGATCGCTGCGAACAGCTTGAGCTCCAGGTCCTCGTGCCAGATGTCGTCGGTGATCTGCTCAGCCGGCATGGCGCGGGACTGGCCGGCATTGTTGATCAGGATGTCCACCTTGCCGAACGTCTTGCTCACCCCATCGAACGTCTTCTGGATGTCGTCGGCCTTTGCCACGTCACAGACGAAGGTGGCGACGCGCCCGCCTTGTGCGGTCGCGGAAACGATCTGCTTTGCCTCTTCCAGTACTTCCGGGCGCCGCGCCAGCATCGCGACGTCCGCACCCGACGCGGCAAATTCTTTGGCCATGGCAAGGCCCAGACCCTTGCTGGCGCCGGTAACGATCGCGCTGCGGCCGTCGAGACGGACTTCCATCTACTCCTCCTCCATATTTTCAACGTTCAGCCAAGTGTGCGTCGCACTGGCGCAGATTGCCAGACCGGCGACAATCGGGTGAGGCTGTGGGCAACGCGAAGGGAAACGCCCAAGGGGAGGATGATATGCAGCGCAGCGAGACGCGCATCCTGACCACTCACACCGGTAGCCTGCCGCGTCCCGAGGCGCTGGTTCGGCTTTACGTCGCCAAGGCTCGCGGCGAGGCGGTCGATGCACAACTGGCCGCAGCGGGACATGCCGCGCTGGAAGACGCGGTGCGTCGCCAGCACGATGCCGGTATCGACGTCGGCAATAACGGCGAGCAGCAACGCGAGGCGTTCTTCCTGTATGTGCGCAGCCGGATGAGCGGCTTTGGCGGGCAATGGACGCGTCCGCCGCGCGCCGACGTCGAGCGCTATCCGGCATTCAAGGCTGCGACGCAGCGTGCGCAGTCCGGCGCGGTCATGGTCGACAGCCGTGAACATGTGCCGACCGCAATCGGCGATGTGCGCTATCTCGATCGCGCTGCGATCGATGCCGAATGCGACGATTTCCGTGCCGCACTCGACAGGCTGGGCAATCCGTTCGTCGAACCATTTGTCACCGCACCGTCACCCGGCATCGTCGCCGCTGCGCTGCGCAACGACTACTACCCCAGCGAAGACGCCTATCTTGCTGCGCTCGGCAGGGCGTTGCAGGTCGAGTACGAGGCGATCGTCAACCATGGCTTCCTGCTGCAGCTCGATTGTCCGGACCTGGCGATGGAGCGGCACTTTACCTACCAGGATAAGCCGCTTGGCGACTTCCTCGGGTTCGTCGATCGCGTTGT
>JBKPSV010000312.1:0-5616 GCA_046735215.1 Pseudomonadota bacterium
AGATCGACAAGCTGATCTATAGCGGCCTGATCACGCAGGATGCCAACCTGAAGGTGATCCCCGACCTGGCGGAGAGCTGGCGCAACGTCGATCCGACCCGGCAGGGGGTGAAGTGGCACGACGGGTCGCCATTCACCGGCGACGATGTGGTCTTCACCTACCAGCGGGCGCGCAATGTGCCGAACAGCCCGGGGTCGTTTCTGCAATTCCTGAAACACGTGGCAAAGACCACCGCGGTGGACGACCACACGGTGGTGATCGAGACCGATCAGCCCGACCCGATCCTGCTGAACGAAATCCTCAATGTTTGGATCGTTTCGCGGAAGCATGGCGAAAAGGCCGCCACTGCCGACTATAACTCCGGCAAGGCGGCGGTCGGCACGGGTCCATATCGCGAAGTCGAGTGGGTTCCGGGCGATCACATCACGCTGGAACGCTTTGATGGCTATTTTGGCGCCAAGCCCGATTGGCAGCGGGTCACCTATAGACCGATCACCAACGATGCGGCGCGGGTTGCCGCCTTGCTCAGCGGTGACGTTGATCTGATCAGCAACGTGCCCGGCAACGACATCGCCCAGCTAAAGGCGAACCCGAATGTCACGCTAGGCACGATGGAGAGCAATCGCTGCTACTTCTGGACGCTGGATGTCGACCGCGACGCGTCGCCGCAGATCACCGATATGGATGGCAAGCCGCTGACCAGGAACCCGCTGAAGGACGTGCGGGTGCGGCGTGCGATGTCGATGGCGATCGATCGGGCGGCGCTGGTCAGCAAGGTCATGCAGGGACAGGCGGTGCAGGCGGCGCAGTTCAATCCGCAGGGAACGCCCGGCACCAGCGACAGGCTGCAGCCGACACCGTACGATCTGGAAGGAGCGAAGAAGCTGTTGGCCGAGGCGGGCTGGGGCAAGGGGTTCGGCGTGGTAGTCAACTCGACGAACGACCGCTATCCGAACGACGGCCAGGTCAACCAGGCCGTTGCGCAGATGTGGACGCGGCTCGGCTTGAAGGCCACAGTGAACACGCTGCCCAAAGCGATGTACTTTCCGCGCGTTGTCAAGTTGGAATTCAGCGTGCTGCTGAGCGGCAATTCTACCGATACCGGAGAGCCGCTGTCGCAACTGCAATATCTGCTGGGCACCTACGACCCGGCGAAGGGCTACGGCGCCGGCAACAACGGTCGCTACTCCGATCCGAAGTTCGATGCGATTATCGACCAGGCATCCAAGACCTTGGACGATGCCAAGCGAAATGCGCTGCTGGCCGAGGCCTATGAGTACGCGATCGGCGAGCAGGTGGCGACAATCCCGATGCTCTTCCCGATCACCACGTGGGCGATGCGCAAGGGGATTGCGTATAACGGTTTCCCGCAGGAAGCGACGGTCGCCTCGCTGGTGCATTTGGCGAACCGGTAGGTGGCTCTACTCGGAGCTGGGCTTCGCCGCCAAGAATATGGGCGACGGGATGCTCGCCGATGCCGGCTACCCGCCGGCGGATGAGGTCTGCATCCTCGCTCGCTGCGCCTCATAGGTCAGCAGATGCCCGTAGGCGATCCGCAGCACCGGGTACGCTGCGGGATTGCCGCTGCGCCGAAGCAGATCGCCCAGGATGTGATCCGCCTCGGTCCGTGCGCCGCGTTCAACGTCACGCAGCATCGACGCCGCGAACGACGAGCCTGGCGCGCTGACGGTCGCCCGGAAGCGCTGCATTGCAGCCTCACGTGGCGCGAAGCCGCGTTGGCGCGCTATCGCAGCACACTCGTCGAGCAGCGCCGTCGCGACATCCACCGCACCGCCTGTGATGATATCGCTAATCGGGGCGCGCATCAGGCAGGTGATTCCGGCCAGCGCAGAAATGAATACCCACTTCTCCCACATTTCCTGCACGATGGCGTTGCTCGCGCTGCTGACGAACTTGGTCCCCGCGAAGCACTCGGCAATCGCCGCAACGCGGGCAGATTGCGTCCCGTCGCGCTCGCCATACGACAGGCTGTGCACGTCGTTGAGATGAAGGATCCGGCCATCTGCATCCAGCGTGGTGGAGATGGCGCACTGGCCGCCAAGCACTGCACCTGCGCCGAACCGTTTTTCCAGGGCCTCGACGTGCTGCATCCCGTTGAGCAGCGGCAGGACCGCAGAACCCGTCCCGACCGCCGGCGCGAAAGATGCAATGGCATCGTCGAGGTCGAACGCTTTGCAGCTCAACAGGATAACGTCGAAGGGTCGATCGATGCGCTCTGCCACCACCGTCGGCGCGGGCTGATCGATGTCGCCAAATCGGCTCCGCACCGAAAGACCTGTGCGAGCAAGCTGCGCCGCGCGCCTTGGCCGGACCAGGAATGTAACCTCGCGGCCAGCCTCGAGCAGGCGTCCGCCAAAATAGCCGCCGATCGCGCCGGCACCGACAACCAGTATCCGCATAGGCCTTAGTCCCTTCGCAGTGCGACGATCGCCTCCTCGACATCACGCAGGCGATCCTTCCCAAAGTAGATCTCGTCACCGATGAAGAATGTCGGCGATCCGAACGTGCCGCGCTCGACCGAGCGCTGCGTGTTCCCCAGCAGTTCGTCCTTGACGTCCTGCGCCTGCGTCAGCGCCAAAATTGCCTCGGCATCCAGGCGGGAATCAACCAGCGCCGCGCGCAGCACGGCCGGATCATCCAGCTTCTTCGGCTCCGCCCACATGTGCCGATACATCTCGTCGACATAACGCTCAAAAATCCCCAGCCTCGACGCTGCAATCGCGCCGCGCATCAGCACGAGCGTGTTGACGGGGAAGAAAGGATTGGGCTCGAAGCGCGTGATGCCGTGGCGCTGGATGAAGCGCGCGGTTTCCAGGCGCTGATACTCCGGCTTGTTCCTGATCCCTGCCAGGCTCTCTGCTGGTGACCGGTTGTTGGTCAGCTTGAAAACGCCGCCCAACAGGATCGGCACATAGACGAACGTCGCACCGGTGCGACGCGCGATATCCGGGACAACCAGATGACTCAGATAGGCATTCGGGCTGCCGAAATCGAAGTGAAATTCTATCTTGGGCATTGCTGTCACCATCTCTCACGGAACGGACTGATGTCCATCTCGAATGTCCAGGCATCCCGCGGCTGCTGATACAGCGTCCAGTAGGCGTCTGCCACCGACGATGGCTGCATCAACCGGTCGGGCGAGAGGTCACGCAGTGCGCCTTCGCCTTCACGCACCCTGATCCGTTCGCGTACCCACGCAGTATCGACACCGGCGTCGATCACCAGATGCGCAACATGAATATTCTTCGGACCCAGTTCGCGCGCCGCACTCTGCGCGATGGCGCGCAAGCCAGCCTTTGCCGATGCGAACGCGGTATAACCAATGCCACCGCGCAGGCTGGCTGTTGCACCTGTAACGAATATCGTACCACGACCGCGCGGCAGCATCAACCTAGCTGACTCGCGCACAGCGAGGAAGCCAGAATAGCACGCCATCTCCCACACTTTCCGGAACACGCGCTCGGTCGTCTCGATCAAAGGGAAATGCACGTTGGCGCCAACGTTGAAGATGCAGACCTCCAAAGGCGCCTCGCTATCCGCGGCCTGCAGGAATTCAATCACCTCATCCTCTTTTCGCGCATCGAGCGACCGGCCGACGATCCGACCGCCCGTTGCCTCGACCTCATGGACCAGCGGCGCGAGTTTTTCCCCGTTGCGACGTCCGGCGAACACAGTGAACCCTTCGGCCGCAAATTTCCGCGCGATGGCCGCCCCGATAAAGTCGCCGGCGCCGATCACCGCGGCGGTGGCATGTCTGCGTTCCACGTCAGCCTCCTTTCAATGTGCATCGCGAACCGGTGCCGTTGGTGCCGCCAGCTTACGCATCAACGGCACCATCGACGTCGCAATGACGAAGCACAGTGCGATAACGAAGAAAGCATCGGCAAAGCTCTGTGTCTGCGCCTCGCGCAGTGTGAGTTTGCCCAGTACCTTCAGTGCCGTCGCATATCCCTGCAGCGTATCGCCGCCGTGCGCCGCCGCCTCGTGGGTTGCAACCTGCTGGACGAAGTCCAGCATCGCCGGATTGCTGCTGTTCATATGCTCGGCTGCGCGCAGGAAGTGCAGGTTGGTGCGATCGTTCAGGATCGTGCCGCAACCAGCGATGCCGATAGCGCCACCCAGATTGCGCATCAGGTTGAACAGGCCCGACGCCAGCTTCAACCGCTCCGGTGCAAGCCCGCCCAGAGTCAGCGACACCACCGGGGCGACGGCAAACTGCTGAGAGAAGCCGCGGAATGCCTGTGGCAGCAGCAGCTCCCGGCTGCCCCAGTCGTGCGTGATCGGTGTGAAGTTCCACATGCTGAGCGCAAAGCACGACAGGCCGAACATCATCAGCCAGCGCAGGTCGATGCGTTTGGCCAGTACGGTATAGAGAGGGATCGCGCAAACCTGGAACAAACCGGTGGAGAACACCGCCTCGCCGATCTGCAGCGCACTGAAGCCACGCACACGGGCAAGAAACAGCGGGGTCAGGTAGATCGTTGCAAAAATGCCGATGCCGGTGACGAAGGAGAAGAAGCAGCCAAGCGAGAAGTTGCGGCTGGTAAGCGCGCGTAAATCTACCAATGGCTGATGGAAGGTCAGGCTGCGCCAGATGAACGCTACGCCTGCAATTCCGGAAATCCACGCGGTGGCACGGATGGTGTCATCGCCAAACCAGTCCCAGCGGGGGCCCTCCTCCAGCGTGTACTCCAGGCAACCGAGGAACAACGCCAGCAGAGCCATGCCCGGATAGTCGGCACTGCGGAGCAACGACAAGTTCGGCCGATCCACCCGCACCAGCAGTGGCACCACGATGGACACGAACACGCCGGGCACCAGGTTGATGAAAAACAGCCAGTGCCACGAGTAATTGTCGGTGATCCAGCCGCCGACCGTCGGTCCCAATGTCGGCGCCAGTGACGAGATACAGCCGATGGTGGCTGCAGCGATGACGCGCTGCTGATTGTCAAAGTAGATGAAGGCGGTGGTGAAGACGGTCGGGATCATCGACCCGCCCAGGAAGCCCTGCAGCGCGCGGAACGCGATCATGCTCTCGATGCTCCACGCCCAGCCGCACAGCAGGCTGGTGATGGTGAAGCCCACCGCGGAGGCACAGAACAGCCAGCGGGTGGACATCACCCGCGACAGCCAGCCTGACAGCGGGATCACCACGATTTCGGCGATCAGGTAGCTGGTCTGAACCCAGGCGATCTCATCCGACCCGGCCGACAACCCGCCGCCGATGTCGGCCAGCGACGCAGAGACGATCTGAATGTCGAGCAGCGCGATGAAAAAACCCACGCACATGCTGGCGAAGGCAAAGACCTTGGTCGGCAGCGGCAGCTCGCCGGGAGCGATCAGCACACCTGCCGTGGTTGCGCTCATCGCTCATCGACCGAGGCGGTAACCGACAGTCCGGGCCGCAACCATCCTAACGTGGCGGCATCGCCATCCAATGCCACGCGCACTGGTACCCGCTGCACGATCTTGGTGAAATTGCCAGTGGCATTCTCCGGCGGCAGCACGCTGAATACGGCACCGGTGGCCGGCGCAAGACTTGCGACGTGGCCATGGAACGCTTCGCCTGGCAGCACGTCGGCTGCGATCGTCACC